>NZ_JACGWD010000049.1:0-34987 GCF_014077565.1 Pseudoalteromonas sp. 5Ae-yellow | reverse complement strand
TTGGTCAGGAAAATCTCGAGATTGGACAATGATCAATGAAGTAAATTTAAATCCAGAAAAAAAAGAAGCAATGCGGGCGGCATAAAATTTAACTTGATGCGACAACTAACTTGAAAAACTCCGGTTTGGACTTGCCAGATTAAGTAAAGTCGAAGACTTATCTGGCAAGCCTTCATAAAACTACAAATGTCGTGATTAACTAGAGAGCCCTATTTAACGACATACTCAGCTCTCCTTCTTAGATACTCATTATGCAACGCAAGGCTAGATTCTTTGCAAATTTCAGCAACTTGATCTAACCATTGAAAGTATTCTGTTTGCCGTTTTAATGTCCAAGCTGATGGTATTGCAGAAGCATTAGAGCACAAGTCTGCTAACTTGATACGTTTTACGGAGGAATGCTTCTTTGGAAGCACTTTAAGCACCTTTTCTCTTCGCTCCTCTAATGATAGCGATTTATCGTCAGAAAGTGCCTCTACTAACTCCAGAACACGATTACCACAGGTTTTATAGAGCTCCTCTCTAGTTACATCAGTATCCTCTAAAATGTCATGGAGTATTGCAGCACTTAGCTCATCTGCATCATCAATTTCAGCGATATCAGTGAGTAAGGCAGTCACTTCTATCAAGTGATTAATGTAAGGTGATCCATCTGACTTTCGCTTTTGCTGCGCATGATTTTTTGAAGCCAGCTCTAGTGATTTAATTAAAAGCTTATGAGAGCTCATATTAGTACCTTTTTTAAAATTTAATTACACTGCTGCTGGGGATATAAAAGTAAGCCTCAAACTTGGAATGTAGTGATCCGCTTATAGCCATCTATATCAGAGATGCTTTATGTACTCATCATATTGACGCTGAAGTTCCAACCAAGTAGCAGTACCAACTTTAGTCGCTCTGCTTAGCTGCTCAGCAAACACTAGGTCAACGGTCAAATTAGCTTCCATAAATAGTTCTAATACCTCCACCTTAATATTTAATAGAGCAGCTAGCTCTTGCATGCTGTTGTAGGTAAAGTTACTAAGGCAACGTCGCTTAAAAAACATGGAAGGGTGCTCTCTAAAGCCTCCATCTTTTCGTTTTTTAAGCTTTAAGTCACTGATGGGAATCCTAGCCGATGTCTTGATAAAGCTAAGTTTACTTATGTCGTTCATAACACCTCCATGGGGGAGCTATCTTGATCCCACGGTAAATTGGAAAACCTATTTTTCTGCTCGATTGGGAACTCATTTATGCTCATATACACTCTAAACCTTCCTTTAGTGGTCGATGATGCGTAAATAACTTCCTGTACAAATAACCACTTAGATTCAGTATCAAAAGCTGTATTAGACCAATCTAAATGCACGTCGTATCGATTAGCGAGCCGATTCCATGCCTTTGTTTGAGAACGAGCTTTCATTAAACCAATCCATGCCTCTATACGCTCGCCATTAGCATGAGCCTCTTTTAATAGCTGAGACAATCGGCGTTTATTCCTACGGCATTGTTTTCGCATTGTATTTATATCCTCTCAGCAGGATAATTCAGTTCAGGAACGGTAAGAATTTGATAAAGGTGGTAGAGCTCATAAGGCTTTAACTCCGCACACCCCTCTTCTAAAAGTTTATAAATCCTATAACTGTGAGGTTCTAGCCCATTACTGAGGGTATCCATAGCATTGGACACGAGCTGGGGGTAGCACTGACTTCTAAGTTTATCTATAGCTTTTGATTGGTACTGCTGTGGGGAAGTGTTGTACAACGTTTTACTGGTCATGCCTGCTCCTAGAGGTGAAGCGGCACGAACTTAGACGCTCCACCCAATGTTAATTGAGTGTAATCTTTATCTAAGTATCGATTTCGAATTGTGAGATTTTAAAGTACTACAGTAAAAACGATGAGGCAAGACACACGAAAAAAACTAATGGAAAAAACTACAGGTCAGTTTTTATATTTCGGTCTCCCTATAGTCCCCCAAGAACAACTTAACCTATTGATTATTAATGACAACACATCCAATCAAGCATTGGTGCCACAGAAAAGCGTCTATCCAAAGTACATTTATTCAAAGCAAACCTCAGGGTATTAAAGTTATTAAGCACAGCTTAAAAGGCGCTGCATTTTACACAAAAGCCTGGCAGGCATCAATGTTAAGAGAATACCTGCAAGCCAAAATAATGGGCTATGCCATTTAAAATATTGGTAACCGCAACCGAGCTTAAAATAAGCCCCATAATTCTACTTATTATACTTGCACCACTATCACCAATTAATTTATGTACATGCGTTGCAAGCAGTAACAAAACCAGTACAACCGCTAATACAGCAAGCATCATTGAAGACGTTAGTAATTGCTCAACCCAGGTATATTCTTCATTACGAGTCATTAATACGGCGCCTAGCATAGCGCCGGGGCTCGCGATAGACGGAATCGCAAGCGGAAAAATAGCGGTTTCAGTGCTGTCGCGTACACTTTTAATTTCGGCTTCAGGCTTACTTTCACCAAATATCATTGAAAGCGCAAAAATAAGTAATATGATACCGCCGGCTATTTGAAAAGCCGAAAGCGGAATTTCAATTGCGTTAAGTAATTGCTCACCTGCGAGTACAAAAAATAAGAGCACTAATGCAGATACGCCTACCGCTTTAAATATAACTTTACGTTTAAATTTCTCATCATCACCACGTGTGACTGCAATAAATACAGGTACAGTGCCAATGGGGTCAATAACCGCAAAAAAGAAAATAAATATAGCCAATAGTTCGTGCATTACTGGGTTTCCTAGGTAAAAAGCGCTTAATAAAAACGCTGCAACTACAACACAGTATGTTAGTATATCACGGTAGCATAAGGATAAGAGTAATGATGAATATAGAATCACTCGTAAGTAAAGCAAAACAAGTTTGTGACAACCGTGGTGCGCGTTTTACGCCTATCCGCGAGAAAGTATTTCGTCTATTAGCCAGTGCACAAGGTGGTGTTGGTGCATACGATTTGCTTGAGCAATTAAAAGTAACTGAAACAGGTGCTAAACCTGCAACTATTTATCGTGCATTAGACTTTTTAGCTGAACTAGGTTTTATTCATAAAATTGAAAGCACAAATGCATTTATGCTGTGCCATCATTTTGATCATATTCACCCGGTACAATTACTAATTTGCGATACATGTGGCTTTGTTAAAGAATTACACTCGAGTGTAATTTCGCATGAGCTTAATAATCTAGCTGCCGAAGGTGGCTTTGTCGTATCAGGTCAAACAATAGAAGCACATGGTAAATGTGAATCTTGCAGAGCATCATAATCCTTCAAAGTTATCCTTAGTGACTATACTCAAACTATATAGTCATTTCACAGAACAAATTTAAGAGTAGCCACTATGAATGTAGAATTCATCAATCCTTTTTTATCTTCTTTAATTAATGTTCTGAGCACTATGGCTCAAACTCAATTGAAGCCAGGTAAACCTCGCATTAAAACTGATGAGATAGCCTGTGGTGATGTATCAGGTTTGATTGGCATGGTTGGCCCGCAAACTCGTGGATCGTTTTCAATTACGTTTGATGAAGAGTTAGCGTTGACCATTATGGAACGTATGCTTGGCGAACGTCCTGACACTATAGACGAAGAAGTAACTGACATGGTTGGCGAAATAACCAACATGGTAACTGGCGGCGCTAAAAACTTACTAGGCGAAAAAGGGTTTGATTTTGATATGGCAACGCCTATTGTGGTATCGGGTAAGGGTCATACAATTACTCATAAAAGCCAAGGTAAAAAAATCATCATGCCATTTAGCTGTGATGCTGGTAATGCAAACATTGAAGTTAGTTTCGATAAACTATGAGTTGGCAGCAAAAGCAAATTACATTAAAGCCTCGCCCGCGAGGTTTTCATATAATTGATGATGAAATATTGTCTCAGCTGCCTGA
Organism: Pseudoalteromonas sp. 5Ae-yellow; assembly: GCF_014077565.1. Classification (NCBI taxonomy): domain Bacteria; kingdom Pseudomonadati; phylum Pseudomonadota; class Gammaproteobacteria; order Alteromonadales; family Pseudoalteromonadaceae; genus Pseudoalteromonas; species Pseudoalteromonas sp. 5Ae-yellow. The sequence goes on along the minus strand of NZ_JACGWD010000049.1, from coordinate 31,074 downwards.
ACTGGCGAGTTATAAAGTTGGTTTGTTGCATTTATTTATTCAGCATACCTCAGCGAGCCTTACAATAAACGAAAATGCAGATCCCACTGTTCGTATGGACATGGAAAGCCATTTCAATAAATTCGTTCCTGAGCGTCAACCTTATTATCGCCACGATTATGAAGGTGACGACGACATGCCTGCACACATAAAAACCAGTACGTTAGGCTGCGAGCTAAGTATTCCTATTTCAAATGGTTATTTAGCGTTAGGTACATGGCAAGGCATTTATTTAGGTGAACATCGTGATTCTGGTGGCTCTAGACGAGTTATAGCAACTATTCAAGGGGAGCTATTTTAACAAAATCTTCAGGTTTCAAAGTATTAGCTCTTCTGTACCTCACTCATACCTCATAACTTCAAAGTACGACACCTTTCTTGTGGCGCTGAGCTCGCGCGAAGCGATAGCTTCTAACAACCAAAACTTCAATGCTGAATATTGCACATAGAATAAAGTAGATAAGAGAGATTTTAAATTATAATTTTATTTATGATTTTTAATATAGAAAATTTTGAAAGAATATAAAAAGATTGGAGCGGTACACGAGGCTCGAACTCGTGACCTCGACCTTGGCAAGGTCGCGCTCTACCAACTGAGCTAGTACCGCATTTTTATTTCTTTAGTTATTTTACGCTTAAGCGCGACAGGTCGCGTTCAACATTCTAGCAACTGAGCTAGTACCGTATAACTAAATTTACTATCACTACAATTTCTTTTGGTTAGAAATTGGAGCGGTACACGAGGCTCGAACTCGTGACCTCGACCTTGGCAAGGTCGCGCTCTACCAACTGAGCTAGTACCGCATTTTTCAGTTATTTTATTGATGCGCAATAAATTGCGTTCAACATCCTAGCAACTGAGCTAGCTTTTATTCACTTCAATTTCTTTTGGTTAGAAATTGGAGCGGTACACGAGGCTCGAACTCGTGACCTCGACCTTGGCAAGGTCGCGCTCTACCAACTGAGCTAGTACCGCATTTTCACTTCTTCAGTTATTTTACGTTGGTGCGCGACGGGTCGCGTTCAACATTCTAGCAACTGAGCTAGTACCGCATTTTTTATTTCTTCAGTTATTTTACGTTGGTGCGCGACGGGTCGCGTTCAACATTCTAGCAACTGAGCTAGTACCGCATTTTTTATTTCTTCAGTTATTTTACGTTGGTGCGCGACAGGTCGCGTTCAACATTCTAGCAACTGAGCTAGTACCATATTTATTGATGGTAATTCAATCACTCAAACACACTAACCCCGCGTGGGTTATCGTCTTGAGCGGGGCAGGATTCTACAATAATCCGATGTGTTTGCAAGTGTTTTTTACAAATTAAAGAAAATTTCTCTATAGACTTTTAATTCCATAATCGAATCTTTAATATCATCCAGAGCAAGATGCGAGCCTTTTTTGTTCACTTTTGCAAGAACTTCTGGTTTCCAGCGACGTGCTAATTCTTTAATAGTACTTACGTCAAGATTTCGGTAATGGAAAAAATCTTCAAGCTCGCGCATATATTTATTCATAAAGCGGCGATCTTGCCCAATTGAATTACCACACATTGGTGATACACCCGCAGGCACCCACTGCTTTAAAAAATCTAAAGTTTGTGCAACGGCATACTCTTCATCGAAAGTACTTGCTTTACAGCGCGCTGTTAAACCTGACTTTCCATGCTGAGTAGTACACCACTCGTCCATACCATTTAGTAATTCATCACTTTGATGAATAGCGATAGTTGGCCCTTCGGCTAATATATTCAAGTCTGCGTCAGTGACAACCGTCGCAATTTCGAGTATTTTATCGGTCTCTGGTTCGAGCCCTGTCATTTCAAGATCGAGCCAAATTAAATTTGATTTATTAATAGTCATAATTACCTAAGCGGTGCTTTCCTTTAGATCCAACGCATTTCGATATATCATATTAGCATCAACCGTCGAGCTAAAGCTTTTTTTAGGAAAAGCGACATTTAATTAAGGTTATAGGCCTCCAGTGGCAAAACAAAAAAAATTAAGTAAAGGCCAATCGCGTCAGATCAAGGCCAATCACCAAAAGCGCATTAATAGCGCAGACTCAAGACCGGCTAAAAAAGGGGCGCAAGAATGGCAAACCGATAACTTAGGTCAGGTCGAGAGCGCAATTGTGATCAGTCGTTTTGGCCAGCACGCCGATGTCGAAACTGAAAATGGCGATGTACTTCGCTGTAATATACGCCGTACCGTGTCTAATTTAGTATGTGGTGATGAAGTATTGTTTCGCCGTGCCAAAGTAAGTGAAGGCGATTTAGCCGGTGTAATTGAAGCCACGCAAGAGCGTCGTTCGCAACTTACCCGCCCTGACTTTTACGACGGTGTAAAAGTTATTGCAGCAAACATTGACCAAATATTAATGGTATCAGCTGTATTACCCGAGTTTACCCCTAGTATTATCGACCGTTATTTAATAGCCTGTGAAGATATGGGTATTGAGCCAATTTTAGTGCTCAATAAAACCGATTTAATTGACGAAGCAGGCCTTAGCGAAATACAAAAAGTTCTCGATATCTATCGTAAACTTGATTACCAAGTACTCCTTGTTAGTAATATATCAGGCGATGGTATTGATAAATTAAAAGAAGTACTTGTTGATAAAAATAATATTTTTGTTGGCCAAAGTGGTGTGGGGAAATCAACCCTCGTTAATACTGTATTGCCTAACGCTGAAATATTAACTAAAGAAGTATCTGAAAACAGCGGCTTAGGCCAGCACACAACAACAGTTTCGCGACTACACCATTTACCAAGTGGCGGTAACCTAATCGACTCGCCAGGAATTCGTGAATTTGGATTATGGCATTTAGATGTTGAGCGTGTAACGTGGTGTTTTAAAGAGTTTAGAGAATTTATAGGCGGGTGCCGCTTTAGAGACTGTAAACATTTAAACGATCCGGGTTGCATAGTTAAAGAAGCTGTAGCCGATGGCAGAATTTCTCAATTGCGCTTTGACAGCTACCACCGAATTTTAGAAACAATGGCCGATGGCCGTGCAGGCGCCCGTGCGCCTCGCGTATAATTTAGGATAAATACTGTGAGTTTAGACAAATTTAAAATCGCAATGCAGTACGCAATGCCAAAACATTTTATTTCACGCGTAGTAGGTAAATTAGCTGCTGCAAAAGCGGGCGCTTTAACAACTACTTTAATTAAACTATTTATTAAGCAATACAAAGTAGACATGAGCGAAGCGCAATACCCAGATCCGGCTCATTATAAAAGCTTTAATGAATTTTTTACTCGTCCTTTAAAAGACGGCATGCGCCCAATGGTAGAAGATAGCAATATCATCACTCAGCCAGTGGATGGCGCAATCAGCCAGCTAGGCGATATTGTTGACGGACAGCTAATACAAGCTAAAGGTCACGATTACAGCTTACAAGCGCTACTAGGCGGCTCACAAGATGACACAACACCATTTTTAGGCGGTAAGTTTGCCACTATTTATTTAGCGCCTAAAGATTACCACCGTATTCATATGCCAATTGATGGCACCCTAAGCAAAATGGTTTACGTGCCAGGAGACTTATTTTCAGTAAATCCACTTACAGCGCAAAACGTGCCTAACTTGTTTGCACGTAACGAACGTGTGGTAGCAATTTTTGAAACTGAAATTGGTCCGCTTGCAATGGTACTTGTTGGCGCAACAATTGTAGCCAGCATAGAAACTATTTGGGCCGGTACTGTCACGCCACCAGCAGGTAGCGATGTATTTAGTTGGAAATACCCAACCACTGGCGATAATGCCATCACGCTTAAAAAGGGTGAAGAAATGGGCCGCTTTAAATTAGGCTCTACTGTGGTACTTGCATGGGGTGCTGATAAAGCGGAAATACTGGACGATCAATTACCTGAAGTGGTTACTCGCTTAGGTACTGCGTTTGCAAAAATTAACGACTAAAATAAATCGTTAATTCGAAATTAAAAAAACCGCGTTTAATTAACGCGGTTTTTTATTTTTGAAGGGGTAAAGCCTGCACACGCGTAAAGCGCCGCTTTTAATATTTATAACTGATAGCTATTAATTGGCTTCTCTAAAGCGAAGCGCCCTCTTAACCTCTTTGTGAATAAATCACTTAAGATCTTATTGCACTAAGAGAAGCAAAAGAGATGTAAATGAGAAGACATCTGGCATAGAAATTACGAGCTTTGCTCGTCACGCCAGCAAGCTGTGCGTATACAAGTTTGGTGTAAGAATTTTGATGTACTGTGGCGTGAAGCTTGCTCACGCGAAAAGCGCAGCTTTTAATTCTTTAACGCCACATGTAATAACAAGCACAAGCCCCTCAAAAACCTATTTACCACACTCTTTACACTCTGAATCTTTAATCACTTTAAAGTGCTGCTGCTTTAAAGTAAGCGCATCAAACGTTATAAATACACATCCCTCTGCATGCCCCATTAATAAGTTGAGCGTAAGTTGCGCCTGCATAGAGCCAATTACACCCAGTAGCGGGCTAATCACTCCTGCGTTACTGCAATTTATAACGGGTGTAGCTTCGCTTTGTGGAAAAACACAGCCATAACATGGGCTATCACTTTGCCTAAAGTCAAAGCCCATTAACTGCCCTTTAGTTGCGAGTGCAGCACCAGAAATTAACGGTGTTTTATTAGCAATACAATAACGATTAACACAATAGCGAGTGCTAAAGTTATCAGAGCAATCAAGTACTATGTCAGCCCCTTTTAGCATGTAGGCTGCATTACTCTCATCTAATTTTTTACAATGCGTTACTATTTCTATTTGATTATTAAGACTCGCTAATACTTTACCTGCGGCGGCGACCTTGTTTTGCCCTAAGTGATTTATTTTATAAAGCACTTGGCGCTGTAAATTTGAAAGCTCAACCTCGTCATCGTCAATTAAAATAAGCGTTCCAATACCCGCCGCAGCTAAATACAAAAGTGCTGGGCTACCTAACCCGCCTGCCCCAACAACCGCAACCGTTGAAGTTTTAAGCGTTAATTGCCCTTCAAGCCCTACTTCTTCAAGCAATAAATGGCGGCTGTATCGTAAGGTTTCTTTATCGCTTAGCTCATTCACTTTTACTGACCATATTAAGATTAGCCTTGTTAGTATTAATGTGCACTGCTTATGGCCACTTGCAGAGCGCTTATAGCCTCTACGTAATTATCAGCCTCGGTAATCGCACGCACTACGGCAACACTGCCTACGCCGGTTTTAGTTACCTGCTCAGCACGGCTTAAATCTATACCACCTATTGCTACTGTTGGGTAACTTTGCATAAGTGGTACAAACTTAATGAGCTTTTCAAGACCTTGTATTTGACCTGTCATGTCTTTTGTTGTGGTTGGGTAAATAGCACCAAATGCCATGTAACTAGGGCGATAATTATGCGCACGCAGCATTTCATAAAAACCATGAGTCGAAAGCCCAAGCCTTAACCCAGCGTCTTTAATTGCTGCCAAATTAGCAATCTCTAAATCCTCTTGCCCTAAATGCACACCATACGCACCATGTTTAATAGCTAACTGCCAGTAGTCGTTTATAAATACCTGTGCGTTGTATTGCTTGCCCAGCTCAACAGCTTGCTTAATGAGCCCATCAAGCTCGTCTTGCGTTTTATTTTTAACACGTAACTGCGCTGTTTTAATGCCTTGTTGTAGGCACTTTTCTAACCAATCGGTACTATCTACAACTGCATATAAGCCAAGCGACTTACTTTCGCACGTTGCAAAATCAGCAGCCATATTAAAATCAAGCGGCACATCAAAATCGAGTTCATCACCAAGCCAGCTACCTGGCTCAATCACTTGTGGGTAATCTGCTAAATTAGTGGGAAATGAAGTCTGAGCAACCGGTCCAATTCCCTCGCCGTAGCGTACAGACTGTTTTAGCCCTTGGTTTATATATGCTTTAGCTAAAATAAAGGCGTCTTTTAATGGGTAGTCTTTAGCTAAACACGCAGCTATTACCGAAGCCATGCTACATCCGGTGCCGTGGTTATGCGGTGTTTGTATTTTTTGATTACCAAGCCAATACTCTTCACCATTTTGCGTAAAATTATTTACACAATAATCAATGCAATAACCACTTGGGTAATCCCAATGCCCGCCTTTAATAACAACGGCTTTTGCACCCCAGCTTAATAGCTTATTAGCCGCTTCTTTTATTGCCGCAGGGCCAATTAAATACACACCGGTTAATAACTGTGTTTCGTGGGTGTTTGGGGTTATTACATCCACCAGCGGCAGTAAACATTCTTTAATTGCGCTTACCGTATCTTCTTCTGTTAGTAAGTCACCGCTTGAGGCAATCGCAACAGGGTCATATACAATAATGGGAGGCACTGGCCACTTAGCTTTATAATGACTTATATGTTCACTGATTAACTGAATTTGCTGCACGTTAGCTAACATACCAATTTTTATCACTTTGGCTTTCATGTCTTTTTCAAGCGCTAGTAACTGCGATTCAATAATATCCGTAGACACTGCATTAATAGCCTCCACACCTAAACTATTTTGCGCAGTAAGCGCTGTAATTGCCGTGCAGCCATGCACACCAAAACTTTGCATTGCTTTTATATCAGCTTGAATGCCTGCACCGCCGCCAGAGTCAGAGCCGGCAATTGTCCATACTACGTTATTCATATTTTTTCCTTCACTGCTGATGCCAAAATGGCATCCCCATTGTAGGGGTTGATGGGGCTGCTACGTCTTTTTCCGGCATCGCTTTTGCTTTGTATGCAAAGCGCCCCGCTTCAACTGCGGCTTTAAATGCGCGGCTCATAGTAATTGGGCAACCCGCCCCTGCAATGGCTGAATTTAATAATACCGCATCATACCCCATTTCGAGTGCTTGGCAGGCATGCGATGGCAAACCTAAACCTGCATCTACTATCAATGTAGTATTGGGTAAGCGCTCTCGAATAGTTTTTAAATTATAGCTATTTAACAAGCCTTTGCCTGTACCTATTGGTGCTCCCCACGGCATAAGAACCTCACACCCTAGCTCATTTAAACGCTGGCAAAGTACTAAGTCATCGGTGCAATAAGGCAGTACCTTAAAGCCATCATTAATCAATATTTTTGTCGCTTCAAGTAGCGCAAAAGGATCTGGTTGTAAATTGTAATCATCGCCAATCAGCTCTAGCTTTATCCAATCGGTGGCAAATACCTCTCGGCACATTTTTGCAAGCGTTATCGCTTCTTTAACACTGTGGCACCCTGCGGTATTAGGCAGTATTTTTAAACCTGTATTTTTTATTAACTGCCAAAAGTCATCACCCGCTGCTGCACTTTGTTGGCGTCTTAGCGACACAGTTACTATTTCAGCCCCAGAGGCAACTATCGATTGGGTCATAATATCGGGCGACGGATAAAGCGCAGAGCCTATCAATAAACGACTCTTTATTTGCTCTCCATAAATAGTTAAACAGCCTTTAGTTTGCATGAGCTTTATCCGCCTTGAATGGGCGATAGCAACTCAACACTGTCGCCTTCATTAAGTACATAGTTACTGTGCTGACTTTGTGGAATAAATTCGCTATTAACAGCAACAGCAAAAGGCGCGGCTGCACCAAAACTTTGAAGTACCTCAACGAGCGCTTTGCTATTAACATTAAGTAGCTCGCCATTAATTGTAATGTTCATTTTATTCTCACTCTATTCGTGAAACTGCTTGCGCCACTAATGCCGGCGCCAACATATAACCATGTCGATATAAGCCGTTAATGCTAATTACATTACCAACTTGTGATACTTCTGGGCGGTTATCGCTAAATGCGGGGCGTAATCCAGCTTGAATATTAAGTAGTCGTGCTTCGGCAAACCCGCTATGTACGGTATAAGCGGCTGAAAGTAATTCAAGGGTTGAGCGCACTGTTGCCGCGCCGCTGTCTTGCGATTCGATTTCGGTCGCACCAATTACATATTCATTATTGGGTTTAGGCGCTATATAAATTGGATAACGCGGATGCATTAAACGCACGGGCCTGATTAAACTTACCTCTGGTGCGTATAACCTTGCTACTTCGCCGCGCACACCTCTAAGCGGTTTATCAACTTGAGTATTTTTAGCACCAAGCCCACGGCAATCAATAATGTAATCGAATGGTCGATTATTTATTTTGTTGTCGCTAATGGTTACGCGCTGATTAAATACAAACTTTACTTTGCGTTTGTTGAGCTGTGCAAAGCTGGCTTTATAAAATGCTTGGTTATCTATTTGCCCCTCGCAGGGTAAAAATAAACCTTGATTAAAGCGCCCTGCAAGTTCAGGTTCAAGCTTTGTAATTTGTTGAGCATTTATATGCTCGGCAGTGTGATCAGCTAGCGGTTTTATACGCTGTGCAAAGCTTTGTAAATCGCCTTTGTCCTGTTGGTGCGCAATGACCAAAGTGCCTTGCTGCTGAAAAAAAACCTCACTTTCAAGTTCAGCAATAATACCCGGCCAGCGCTTCATTGAATCAAGGCCCATTAAAGCTAAATCAGCCTCGCATAACACCGACTCAGCAAGCGGGGCGAGCATTGCCGCTGCCACTTTACCTGCGCTATTTTGTGTATGCTCGTCGTCTGCTTCAAACACCGTTACATGATGATGTTTGCTCAGCGTAAGCGCAGCTAACCTGCCCGCTAAACCAAACCCAACCACCGCAATGTTATAAAACATAAAGGCCTCCAAAAGCAGTTACTAGTAGTACATAAGTAGGTGCGAATTCACTCGCACTTCTTCAACTTTTAAAGAAGCGAGGTATAACACCTCACCTACGTCTGCATCTCTTGCAATAATTGTTTTATACCGCTTTGTGGTAAATCTCTGAGCCTGTTTGCTTAAACTCAGCTGATTTAGCTTTCATTTCGGCTTCTACATCAACCATTTTAATTTCAATAGCCTCGCCAGCATCATTTGGATCAATACCTCGTGTTTCTAAATCTTTAGCGTAATCACGCACTTCTTGGCTAATTTTCATAGAGCAAAATTTAGGACCACACATAGAGCAAAAGTGAGCCACTTTGCCTGATTCTTGCGGCAAGGTTTCATCGTGATATTCGCGAGCACGCTCTGGATCTAAACCAATATTAAATTGATCATGCCATCTAAACTCAAAGCGCGCTTTTGATAAGGCGTTATCGCGCTCTTGCGCGCCAGGGTGACCTTTTGCTAAATCAGCGGCATGCGCTGCAATTTTGTAGGTAATTAAGCCTTCTTTAACATCTTCTTTATTTGGCAGACCTAAATGCTCTTTAGGTGTTACATAACAAAGCATTGCACAGCCGTACCATGCTATTTGAGCCGCCCCAATACCCGAGGTAATATGGTCGTACCCTGGTGCAATATCGGTGGTTAACGGACCTAATGTATAAAATGGCGCTTCGTCGCAATGCTTTAATTGCTCATCCATATTGGCTTTAATCATGTGCATTGGCACATGACCTGGGCCTTCAATAAATACCTGTACATCGTGCTTCCACGCAATTTTAGTCAGTTCACCTAATGTGCGTAGCTCACTAAACTGCGCTTCATCGTTAGCATCAGCAATCGAACCAGGGCGAAGTCCATCACCAAGTGAAAAACACACATCGTATTGTTTTAAAATTTCGCAAATGTCTTCAAAGTGCGTGTATAAAAAATTTTCTTTATGATGCGCCAAACACCACTTAGCCATAATTGAGCCACCGCGCGACACAATGCCGGTCACGCGTTTAGCCGTCATTGGTACATAACGAAGTAATACACCGGCGTGAATAGTAAAGTAATCAACGCCCTGCTCGGCTTGCTCTATAAGCGTATCGCGGAAAATTTCCCACGTTAAATCCTCAGCCACACCGTTTACTTTTTCAAGCGCTTGATAAATCGGTACTGTGCCAATAGGGACAGGCGAGTTACGTACAACCCATTCGCGCGTTTCGTGAATGTAGCGTCCCGTTGATAAGTCCATCACGGTGTCTGCACCCCAGCGGGTAGACCACACCATTTTTTCTACTTCTTCTTCAATAGATGAGCTAACCGATGAGTTACCAATGTTGGCGTTAACTTTAACTAAAAAGTTACGCCCTACAATCATAGGTTCGGTTTCTGGGTGGTTTATATTATTTGGTAAAATAGCGCGACCACGGGCTATTTCGTCGCGTACAAACTCTGGGGTAATAAATTCAGGAATACTCGCACCAAACGACTCGCCTTTATGCTGAGCGGCTAGTAATTCTTTACGAATTTCTGCACGTCCCATATTTTCGCGAACGGCTACGTATTCCATTTCAGGAGTAATAATTCCTTGGCGTGCGTAGTGCATTTGCGTTACGTTTTTACCCGCGATACCACGGCGAATTTTTGGAAGGTGATCAAAGCGAATATGATCCAGCCCTTCATCCGCCATGCGTTGCTGCGAAAACTGCGACGTCACTGATTCTAAAACCTCAGTGTCACTACGGCTTTCAATCCACTGTTCACGAAATTTTGGTAAGCCTTTACGCACGTCTAGTTCAAAATTAGGATCGGTATACGGGCCCGACGTATCGTAAACACGAAGCGGATCGTTTGACTCATAAACAGGGTTTTCATCTGTGCCGCCAATAAACGTATCACTTAACGTGATTTCACGCATACCAACGCGCACGCCTGGTTGAGTACCTTCAACGTATACTTTATGAGAATTTGGGAACGGTTGACCCGTTAAGTTATAAATATATTCAGACGCGGCAGCACGAGTTTCTCGGCGTGACGCTTTATTTGTAGTATTTGACATGACTTGCCTCATTGCTTAAGGGTTGTCTTGTCAGATATTCCGAGGAATAGAGAAAGATCGTAAAGTAGCGTACATGCTACTTTGCAGCCTAAAAAAACAAAATCACTTTATTGTGCGCATAAAAAAAGACGCACAAGCGTCCTGATTTAGGCAGCTTGTTCCCTACGCAGGTATTAACCTGATCAGGTTCACGGATCCCGCTTTCGCGATCTCAGCCACAAACTAATTACTTAGCTTTGGCACTCCGACAAGTATTGATATATAAATTCTGTTCATTGATTTGAAGGTATTACCCAACAAATCTGCACTGAGTGTACGTCAGTTAAAAACTGCCCGCAAGGGGCTGTTTTTCAAAAACTTAAAATTATTTAGGGATAAACACAAATGTTTGCTCGCCTTGCATGACTAATTGCTGGTCTTGCATTTTAAGCTCGGCACCTTGCTTTAAGGCTTGTAATAACTGCTGCTCAAACTCATCAAGGTCTTCGCCGCACGACTTGCGCGTCATTCCTAATTTACTTACGGTAAGGTTACTTTCTTCAAGCGAGCCCTCACCAAAAAATTTGTTACAGCCAGCAAAACCGTTTACTTGCAGTGCCTCAATAAAGCTCATTGATGCATTAAACGAAGGTGGAATTGCTAAACCATCAACACGTGATAATTGCCATTGGGTGTATTTAAGCTGCTCACTGGTAACCGTCCCTGTTGATGCGCAACCAACACATAAACCGACTATAAGCATCGGTATTGCTGCTAATTTCATGCTACTACTAACTAATTGTCTAATTAATATAATTGTAACAATATTTATGCCCTTTATCCGTTAAAAATGCATGTTTTAAATGTAAATTTTTGTTCTATGATAGTTTAAAAGTTATACAATTAAGCACTAAGTTGTAGTTTTGAATACGTTATCTATTTGCTCTGGTAAAAACGGCCTACCTTTTTCATTAACGGACGTTCCTATAACCAGTGCATTGAGCATTACTTTTTCATCGCTTTTACGTATAACCGTTTGCTTAAACGCAAATTTTAAACGACTAATACGCTGCGGCTCTACAGCCACATAAAATTCATCCCCAGGTAATAGTGAATGTTTATAGTCCATTTCGCTGCGCATCACGACTAGGTTAATTTTATCTTTCGCTAATTGAGCAAAATCAATACCGTGTGCGTACAAAAATTCATGGCGAGCATGCTCTAAATAATTAAAATAAACACTGTTATTTACGATACCTTGTAAGTCACATTCGTAATCACGTACTTTGAAGTCAACTTTAAAGGTCATATTAGTAATCCTGATTATTTAACGTATAATTGCCGCGTTTATAGCACATGTGTTTAAATAATTGCTACCATACGAGTCCCTAAAATGGAGTTAAGTAACCCAATGAACTTACGTTTGTCTTTAATTACTGCCGCACTTTTACCGCTGCTTGGTGCACCAATTGCAGCTAACGCTGATGATAGCGACCTAGAAAGAATTGTTGTAACCGGCGATTTTCAGCGCGAAAGCATTCAAACTTTAAGCGCGAGTGCGAGCTTATTCAGCGAAGATGAAATTAATCAACGTGGTGCAAGTTACTTAGACGAAATGTTAGGCAGTGCCGCCAATGTAAATTTTGCATCTGGTGCGTCGCGTGGTCGTTACATCCAAATTCGTGGCGTGGGACTTCGCTCACAATTTGTAGACCCTATTAATCCATCTGTAGGCTTAGTAATTGATGGCATTAACTATTCTGGTCTTGGTGGCAGCTCATTATTATTTGATATAGACCAAGTAGAAATTTATCGTGGCCCACAAGGTACACGCTTTGGCGCAGACGGCATGGCGGGTATGATCCAAATGGGTTCAGCTAAAGCCACGAGCGATCCAAGTTTAAAATTACAAGTAGGTGCTGGCACATACAACACACGTGAAGCAGGCATTGCAGCAAGCACAGGCTTAACAGATGACACTAGCGCACGCGTTAGCTACTTTCGCAGAAAGTCAGACGGTTACGTAGATAACTTGTATTTAAATGACGAAACACAAAATCAAGACGAACAAGTAGCCCGCTTTAAAATAAACAGTCAGCTTACAAAGCATTTAAATACTGAGTTAAACCTTCACTATATTGATATAAACAACGGTTACGATGCATTTACGCTTGATAACAGCCGCAATAGTGTTGCCGATGAGCCAGGGCAAGATAATCAAGAAAGCTACGCAATCGGTGTTAATAATACTTACACGGGTTTTGACGCTTTTGATGTAAATCTAAACCTCTCGGCTATCGATACCGAATTACTTTACAGCTTTGACGAAGACTGGGTATGTAACGATACAAGTGAGCCAAAGTTATGTGCTGCAGGCTTACACCCTGATGGATACAGCTCAACCGATCTTTACAGCCGCGATCGCGACGATCAGTCTGTAGATTTACAGTTTAACTCTAAAACAGGTAACTGGGTTGCGGGTATTTATTACCAAAACCGTGACGTTGACTTAGAGCGCCAATACACATGGCTAGCAAGCCCATTTTCTTCAACTTACGAAACGAGTAACGTTGCAGTATATGGTCAAGTAGCAACTCCAATTGGCCCTAAAACAACATTAATTACAGGTTTACGTGTAGAGCAATACCAAGGCGACTACACCGATAGCAATGGCTTTATACAAGACACCGACGACGTAATGGTTGGCGGTAAAATTGCTCTAGAATATCAAGTAATTGATCGTACCATGATCTACACCAGCATAACCCGTGGCTACAAGGCCGGCGGTATTAACTCAGAAGCACTAGCGAAAGCTAAAGATGAAGGCTTAAACCTAAGCGCTGATTTTTTCCAGCAACACACCAGTTTCGACCCTGAATATTTATGGAGCGGCGAATTTGGTGTTAAAGGTTCATCACTTGATGACAAATTTACGCTTCGCTTAGCTGCATTTTACATGCACCGCGACGATATTCAGTTAAAAGCATGGCAAGTAGAAGGTCAGCAATTTACCGGTTATGTTGATAACGCAAGTTCTGGTAGAAACTACGGACTAGAAATTGAGGGTAGTTACCAACTAACTGATAATCTATTTTTAACGGGTAGTGCTGGTTACTTAAATACTGAAATAGACGACTTTGTAACGCAGTCAGGCTTAAACCAAGACGGCCGCGAACAAGCACAATCACCTAAATATCAATATGCATTCACTGCTCGCTATAACTTTACAAGTGAGCTTTACGGTATGATGGGTGTTGAAGGGAAAGACGATTACTATTTCTCAGATAGTCACAACTCACAAGCGCCAAGCAGCAACTTAGTTAATTTAAGCTTTGGCTACGAAGCAGACATGTGGGCAGTTCGCGCATGGGCTCGTAACGTGTTTGACGAAACAGTCCCAACACGTGGCTTTGAGTTTGATAATGATCCTCGTGATGGTATTACAACACAGACATATACACAACTCGGTGAGCCTCGTGTAGCAGGTGTTACGTTTACACTTAATCTGTAAAACACAGTCGTTGGCTTTCAAATGAAAGCTACAGCAAGCAATAAAAAACACCGCGTTTAAATTAAACGCGGTGTTTTTATTTGTAGACGTCAAGCTTGCTCACGTGAGAAGCAACGCTTCTAATTACTTTAAACTAAGCATAAGCGACATATAATCAAACAACTTTTTAAAGCTTCACTTTAACGCGTCAGCAAGCTGCACGCCTACAGGTCAAGCATCACGCTCTTTGCATATCAAATAAGTAACAATAAAACGTGTGGTAGACGTAGAGCTTTCTCACGTGAGAAGCGAAGCTTCTAATTACTTTAAACTAACCAAATAAAAAGAGCTTAAAGCTTCGCTTTAACGCGTCAGCAAGCTGCACGCCTACAGGTCAAGCATCACGCTCTTTGCATATCAAATAAGTAACAATAAAACATGTGGTAGACGCCCAGCTTGCTAGCGTGACGAGCGAAGCTCGTAATTTCTGGTTTTTGGTCTCTTCTCATTTGCTCCTCTTTTACTTCTCTTTGTGCAATAAGGTTTTAATTGATTTATTCACAAAGAGGCTAAGAGGGCGCTGCGCTTTAGAGAAGTAAAAATAGATAATTACTATGTTTTATGTTTTCTCATTTACTCCTCTTTTGCTTCTCTTTGTGCAATAAGATTTTAAGTGATTTATTCACAAAGAGGCTAAGAGGACGCTGCGCTTTAGAGAGCCAAAAGTAGGTAACAATCAGTTTGAATATTAAAAGCTGTGCTTTTCGCGTGAGTAAGCTCTACGCCTACGACGCAGCCATAAAATTGAATTCGGTGTTTAAAATGCTCGGTATGCGCGGCTTGATGCCGTGCACTTATTGTAAGCGCAAAGCTTGTTTTACTTAACCCTTATAACCGTTAGGGTTATTTGACTGCCAGCGCCAGGTATCTTGCATCATTTCATCAATACCGCGCACAGCTTCCCAGCCAAGTTCATTAAGTGCTTTTTCTGGCGCTGCATAACACGCTGCAATATCACCAGGGCGGCGAGGTGAAACCTGATAGGGTACAGCCTGATCGCTTGCTTTAATAAATGCATTAACCATTTGTAGTACAGAGTAACCATTACCAGTACCTAGGTTATAAACTAATGCACCCGTACTGCTGGCAATTTTATCAAGCGCTTTTAAATGACCAATAGCTAAATCTACAACGTGTATATAGTCGCGTACACCTGTGCCATCAACTGTGTCGTAGTCATCACCAAATACAGCGAGTTGCTTTAATTTACCTACCGCTACTTGTGCGATAAACGGTAAAAGGTTGTTTGGAATACCATTAGGATCTTCACCAATTAAGCCCGACTCATGTGCACCCACTGGGTTAAAGTAACGCAAAATAGCAAACGCAAAGCGCTCATCTGATTTAGCGATATCTTGTAGCATCATCTCAACCATCAGCTTAGATGTGCCGTACGGGTTAGTAGTACCGCCTACAGGAAAGTCTTCTTTAATTGGTAAGCTTGCAGGGTCGCCGTATACTGTGGCTGACGAGCTAAATACTAATTTAAATACACCAGCATCGCGCATTGCATCAACAAGCGTAAGCGTACCTTGTACATTGTTTTGATAGTACTCAATGGGCTTTGCAACCGACTCGCCTACTGATTTTAAGCCCGCAAAATGTATAACACTATCAACCGTGTGTTTTGCAAATACTGAATCTAAAAAGGGTTTATCGAGAATATCGCCTTGGTAAAAAGTGGCCTCTTTGCCTGTAATATTCTTTACGCGCGCAAGTGATTCTTGTGATGAGTTACTTAAATTATCAATAACAACAACATCGTTACCTTGCTGTAAAAGTTCTAAAACAGTGTGCGAGCCAATATAGCCAGCGCCACCGGTTACTAAAATAGTCATGAAAGCTCCGTGGGTACCTTTTATCAATTGAGTTAATTTCACCATAAATGGAGGTGATTTACATGCTTTATCTGTAATTTCTATAGTTTAAATAACATCTTTTTTTAATAACGGTAAATTAAGTACTTTTGATTACATTTTACTCAGTACAAGTAACACTTTATACGTAAGATTAAGTTATAGTTAATAAACAAGTGCTAAAATGAGTCTAGTAATAGCTAATGCTAGGTTTACTCCAATCTACACTTTTGTGATTGGTCTACCTCTTTGGAGAAAGATATGAATTTAGTTAAAAAAATAGCAACAACAATGTGTATCGCATTACCTGCGCTTGCCCATGCTGGTGAGTCTGTTGTTAAATGGCATGACTTTAATGATTATCGTGATGTGCGAGCGTCAAACCAAACAAAGAGCTCATATCACAAAAGTGTGGCAGCAAGTTTCGAAAAGCATATGGCTAAACTAGCCGAGCAATTGCCAAAAGACTATAAATTAAATGTAGAGTTTACAGATTTAGATTTAGCAGGTGATGTGCGTTATGGTGGTATGGACGAGATTCGTGTAGTAAAACCAATTTATTTTCCACGCATTAAGCTAAATTATTCGTTAACCGATAACGACGGTACAGTGCTAAGTAAAGATACTGATGTGGAGCTTAAAGATATGGGCTTTATGGATAAAATTAAAATGGGCCGCGACGAATCATTTTATTACGAAAAACGCTTACTAACAGAGTGGTTTGGTGAACAAATATTACCAAGTTTAGATTAACTGAAAATAAAAATGCCGCTAAATAGCGGCATTTTTATTTTTAAGCTTTACTTAAAAGTAGCTAACAACGTGAGTATTTGTTGTAACTTAATAACGGTTGTTTTCAGTTTTTCTTCTTCAAAACCATCGTTAGATAAGCTTTCAACATCAGCGGCTACGTCAAGTACGTAAGGCTTAAAACGTTTAGCTTCAAAGCTAAAGCCAGAATCGGCAGTAAATAAGGCTTTAAACTTACCGTGACCTTGCTGTTGAAGCTCGTCGAGTTTTTTGTCAGCATCAAGTGCCTGACGATAAACAATTTTTAAGTTAGTGTTGAGTTGTTCAATAATAGAATCCATGGTTTTCCTAAAGCTTTGCACTGCATTGCCGACATAATACTTGGATTACATTTAAAAGTCAGGTTTGTTATATGAATATATCAGGCACAAGTTTACCCGCTGTTTCTGGCTCAGGCCAAGGCAGTGAGCTTTACAGCGCTGCTTTATCTAAAAAGCAGCAGTTAGCAGATGGCGCGGCGGCTCTTGCACTTATTGAAGGTGCTGCACAATCGTCAAGTGCGCAAACACCGGCTAAATCGGTAACAGCATCATTGGGTAACAACGTAAATATATACGTTTAATGCTGTTTTAAATTAGCTTAAGATCGATAGGTGTTTTGCTTTTTTGACCACCGATTTCTCTTACTAATTTAGGCACTAAAAATCCAGGCAGAGCTTTTAATAGCTCTGCCATTATTTCAATTGCTTGCGCTTCATTAATATCAAAGTGGCTCGCCCCTTCAACTTTATCGAGCAAATACAAATAATACGGCAATACGTCTGCGTCAAATAACGCTTCGCTTAAATTTATTTGCGCATCGAGCGTATCGTTCACATCTTTTAAAATTACAGCTTGGTTTAGAAGCGTTACGTTTGCTTGTTTAAGCTTTTGCATGGCAGCTTTAAAATCAGCGTCTATTTCGTTTGCGTGGTTTATGTGATTAATAAAAATAATTTTTAATGACGACTTTGCTAATCTCTCACATAACTCATCGGTAACTCGCGCCGGTATAACTACTGGCAAGCGGCTATGAATTCGCATTCGTTTTATTTGTGGTAATTGCTCAAGCTCATCCAAAAACCAGCTTATTGCATCGTCTTTGGCCATCAGTGGATCGCCACCACTTAAAATCACTTCGTTTATATCAGTATCTGATTTTATATAGCTCAGTGTTTCTAGCAGACTTTTTTTATTGAGTTGGTTCTCTTGATACGGAAAATGCCTTCTAAAGCAGTAACGACAATTTACAGCACAGCCGGTTTTAAACATCACTAAAACACGTGATTTATACTTATGTAAAACGCCTGGTTGGTCGTTATCTTGCTCAAGTAGGGGATCTTTATTAAAACCCGATTTAGTCAAAAATTCTTGATGGCGTGGCATAACTTGTAGCAAAAGAGGATCGTTTGGATCGCCTTTGCGTATTTTTTTTATAAAAGGGATAGGCACGCGTACCGGAAATAAACTACGGGCTTTTAGGTCGTTTTCATGGACTTGGCTCGATAAACCGACCATTTCAAGCAAGGTTTTTGGGCAGGTAACTACATTTGCTAATTCTTTTTGCCAGTTTTTATGCAAATTTGCTTCATTTCTTTGTATCATTGGCATGTAGATTACTCGAAAAAATATAAATAGAGGAAACGATGGCGAATTATAGCACCAACGAGTTCAAGGGCGGCCTAAAAATTATGATGGACGGCGAGCCTTGCAGTATCTTAGAAAATGAAATGGTAAAACCTGGTAAAGGCCAGGCGTTTAACCGTGTTCGTATCCGTAAACTTATCTCTGGTAAGGTGCTTGAAAAAACCTTTAAATCGGGTGAATCAGTTGAAGGTGCTGATGTAATGGATACTGATTTAGCGTATCTATACACAGACGGCGAATTTTGGCATTTCATGAACAACGAAACATTTGAGCAAATTGCTGCTGACGAAAAAGCACTAGGCGATTCAGTAAAATGGTTAGTTGAAAATGATTTATGCACAATTACATTATGGAACGGCAGCCCTATTGCTGTTACACCACCTAACTTTGTTGAGCTTGAGATCACTGAAACAGATCCTGGCCTTAAAGGCGATACAGCGGGTACTGGTGGTAAACCAGCAACGCTTAGCACAGGCGCTGTGGTACGAGTTCCATTATTCGTACAAATTGGCGAAGTAATTAAAGTAGACACTCGTAACGGTGAATACGTAAGCCGTGTTAAGTAAGCTTTAACATTGTTTATAAAATCCCAGCTTACGCTGGGATTTTTTTTTGGAGAAAATATGTCAGCAGATCTTTGGGCCCCAAGCGCAAGCATTGAAACACTAAAACAACGCGCATCGATATTACGTAGCATCCGTGAATTTTTTTATGTACGTGATGTTTTAGAAGTAGAAACGCCAAGCTTAAGTGCTGCCAGTGTAACCGATGTGCACTTAGCTAGTTTTAATACCAAATTTGTAGGTCCAGGGCATGCTGGTGGGCTTCCTCTGTTTTTACAAACATCTCCAGAGTTTGCCATGAAACGCTTGTTAGCAGCAGGCTCAGGCGCTATTTTTCAGCTTTGTAAGGCATTTAGAAATGAAGAAGCGGGTAGCCATCATAATCCTGAATTTACAATGCTGGAATGGTATCGCCCAGGCTTTGATGAATTTGCACTTATGGATGAAATGGATGAGTTAATGCAACTTGTTTTAGGCGTCGAGCCTGCAACTAGACTTACCTACCAGCAAGCGTTTGAAAAAGCACTCGGCCTCGATCCGTTAACAGCAAGCATAGAGCAATTAAAGCAACTAGCGTGTAAGCAGGGGTTTGCTGATATAGCCCAAAATGAAACGCATAAAGATACCTTACTGCAATTATTATTTTGTATGAAAGTGGAGCCAACAATAGGACAAGAAAAACCGTGTTTTGTTTATCATTTTCCAGCTTCTCAAGCGGCACTTGCACAAATTTGTGAACATGATGCACGCGTAGCAGGGCGCTTTGAGCTTTATTACAAAAATATGGAATTGGCTAACGGCTTTAACGAATTAACAAATGCTAGTGAGCAAGCTAAACGTTTTAATGAAGATAACACATACCGCGCTAACAACGGTTTAAAGCAAGTACCAATGGATACACGTTTAATTAAAGCGCTAGAACATGGATTACCACAATGCGCAGGGGTTGCTTTGGGTATAGATAGGCTTGTAATGCTCGCAACAAATAAAGAGAAAATTAAAGACGTAATAGCGTTTGATGTGCAAAGAGCGTGATGCTTAGCCTGTAGGCGTGCAGCTTGCTGGCGCGTTAAAGTGAAGCTTTAAAAAGTTGTTCGATTATATGTCGTTTATGCTTAGTTTAAAGTAATTAGAAGCTGCGCTTCTCACGTGAGCAAGCTCTACGTCTACAAGTCAGTTTAACCACGGCGTTAAATTTTGACAAGGCGTGAAGCTTGCTCACGCGAAAAGCGCAGCTTTTAATTACTTATATTTAATATCCAATATTTAATAACGAGCATCTTCGTTATGTCTGCGCCCACTGTCTTAGCAAGTTATGATAAACCCCCGTCAATTGAATAATCTCTGGGCTATCTTCTACTTTGCTGCGCAAACTTTGAATCGACATATCTAAATCAAATAACAAACCACGTTTTTCGTCGCTGTTTACCATGCTTTGCAGCCAAAAAAATGAGGCTAATCTGCGCCCACTCGTTACAGGCATTACACGATGTAAACTCGTTGAAGGGTACAACACCATACTGCCTGCTGGGAGCTTTACGCTATGTGAGCCATAAGTGTCTTCAATAACAAGCTCACCACCCTCATAGTCTTCAGGGTCATTAATAAATAACGTCATTGATACATCTGTACGAATTTTTACTGGCGTACCCGGCACTTGTCTAATTGCATTATCTACATGCACACCAAACGATTGCCCGCCTTGATAGCAATTAAATAACGGAGGAAAAATTTTTGCAGGAAGCGCAGCGGACATAAACAAATTACTACGCGCAAGTGCTGCCATAATAATATCGCCAAGCTCTTGGCATTCAGGACTATTTTCAGGTAGCTGTAAGTTATTTTTTGCTTTGGTTGATTGATGACCTGCGGTAATACTGCCATCGGCCCACTGCGCTTTAAGCAAAACCTCATGGCAATACGCCACTTCTTCTTTCGTTAATAGCTCTGGAATTTTAACTATCATGTGCGCCCTCTCACATTTTCATCAAATAATTAAGGGCAGGTAATAGGCCTGCCCTTATGCTTACTTTTATTTTTTAATTTGTTTTAAAATTAAAAAGAGTAGCTCGCTGTTAAACTAAACTTACGACCATCACCTGGTACAAAGTGTCCACCACCTAACTGATCAACGTAATCTTTATCACCTAGGTTTTCACCATTAAGCTGCAGGCTCAAATCTTTTGATATGTCATACGCAACCATCAGGTCAAAAATAGTATAACCTGGCGCACGAGAGCGTGTTGACGTAGTGCCGTTGTAACGCTCACCTACATACTGCGCACCTAAACCAAACGATAACTTATCCGACATATCGTACGTAGTCCAAACACTTGCGCTATTTTTAGGCGTACGCGCAAGCTCGTTACCAATTTGAGTTGCGTCGTCGCCTAATGCTTCTGTTACTTCGCTATCTTGGTAAGTGTATGAAGCAATTACAGTCCACTCTTTAGTAATTAGGCCCGTTGCTGAAAGCTCTAAACCTTGAACGCGCTGTTCACCACCAAGTATTTCGTCACTTGAGCTATCTGCAAATGGGTCATCAGTACGGGCATTGGTTTTTTCAGTACGGAAAAGTGCAGCATTAGTTTGCAGGCGGCCATCCATTAGGCTCCATTTAGTTCCTAATTCATAACTACGGCTTTCTTCTGCGTCTAAATCAGCTGCATTTGAACGCGTAGATACCGTTAGGCTTTCCGCCGATGGATTAAATGAATTACCTGCGCCTAAATACACACTGCCATTTTCTGTAGGTTTATAAACTACAGCTGCATTCCAGCTAAATAAATCGTCACTTGTAGAAATTAAAGCGCTTGGATCATTGTAATCGTTGTGATAATCCGTAGTGAAGCTATCAAAGCGAATTCCACCTGTAACTTCCCATTGCTTGTTAAGCGTCACTGTATCAAATGCATAAATAGCTTGGTTTTTAGCTTTAGCTTCAATGCTTGTACCGTCACGGCCGTACACACCCGTAAATGCAATTGTTGCGTCAGGGTTGTATAAGTCATTGCGTATTCCATCTTCAATCAGGTTATCAGGCGTAGTTGCAACAAAGTTATGGCGTGTAAACGTTTCATTTGCAAGTTCAACACCCACTACTACGTCGTGAGTAAAGCCAGCAAATTCATAGTTACCAATTAAATCAACTTGAAGTGCAGCAAGTGAATTTTCAGTATCACGTGTTTTTTCATCTGCAAAGGTAATGTCAGTGTCTGTTGTAACCGAGAAATAACGCGGTGCAGTTGTTACTGACTCACGCTTAACTTTACCTAAGCGACCTTGCACACGTAACGTAGTATTTTGAGAAAAATCATACTCATAACGAGCTGTTGTTGAGTAAGCTTCAATATCTTCGTAATCACGGTAAATATTACCGTAAAAGTTATCAAAGTCGACAGGAGAAGGTGAGCGTGCACTATCTGCAAGTTCAGCTACAGGCGTATCACTGTAAACCCAAGGAATACCATAATCTGGTAAATTGTCTTGGCGTTGATACTCTAGGTTTAAATCAAAACGGCTGTTTGTACCAAGCCCTGTTGCAAATGCAAACGCAACAGCATTTGTTTCGTTTTCAACATGATCGCGACCTGCAACATCACCTTTATCAGTAAGAAGATTAATACGTAGTGCGCTTGTGTCGTTTACTTGAATGTTAGTATCAAAACGACCACGGTAATCGTTTTCTGTACCTAAACGTAGAGAAACGTCGTTAAAGTTGTCTAACTTCGCCTTTTTACTTTCTAAATTAACACTACCACCTGTTGCGCCACGACCAGAAACTGCAGAGCCTGGGCCTTTTGCAACTTCAACGGCTTCAATGTTGTAAATATCACGTGTGTAACCTGCAACATCGCGAATACCATCAACAAAAATATCATTTGTTGCACTAAAACCACGAATCGACATGCTATCGCCAGTAGGTGAGCCACCCTCACCTGCTGCTAAAGAAATACCTGAAACATTACGCAAAGCATCACGTAGGCTATCTACGTTTCTGTCTTTCATTACCGCTTGGTTGATTACTGTTACCGTTTTAGCTGTATCGAGTAGCGGTTGAGTGTATTTATGCGACGTTGATTTTTCTACAACATAACTAGACTCAGTTTTAGTTTCTGCTTTGGTTACCGATAGTTCTTGAACATCCTGTGCACTTGCCCAAGTTGAAAGCGTAGCTGTAACAACCGCTGCAATTGGCTTCACGTACGCATTTCCTTTATTCGATGGCTTACTCATGGTTACTCCGTAGTTTTTATTAAGCACTTAACTATTGTTAATTTAAGGTACATATTTAATTTCGGCGAAATCCTACCACTCAAACAACTCAATGTAAACGATAACTGTTATCAATTGCATTGTTATGTGAATTCCTATATTGTATACACACTCAAAAATTAACAGTAATTACGTCCTTGTAATTGCTTGTCGTAACTTTCAGGATTGTTGTTAAGTAATGCGAAGCTTAATTAAACCAATTAGCGTAGTTATCGCGCTTTGTAGCACTATGGCAGTAAAAGCCGACACTGTTAGTGAGCTAGAACAACTCGTTAATAAATGGCTACAAATAGAAAATCAAAACACAGAATTAAATACTCATTGGCTTGAACAAAAAAGCAGTATGGAGCAAACCTTAACGCTTCTAAATGCTGAGCAGCAGCAACTTAGCGAGCTTAATCAGCGAAGAAAAAAAAGCACCAGTGAGCTTGCCCAAAAACGCGAACAACTTGTAACTCAGCAATCAAAACTTGAAAATGATCAACAGCAATTAAATGATCAACTAGCACGTATTTCTGGGCAATTACTTTCATTACAAGTGCAACTCCCCCCGCCACTTTTAAATAGTTGGAAAAACGCTGGTGATTTAAGCGATTCAAAACTCAGTACAACTGACAAATTACAAACAGCACTAAAAATGCTGACTCTACTTAATGATTTTCAACAACGTATTTCTATTCACGAAATGGCTATTAAACACCCTGACGGGCAAGAAGTATGGGTAAAGCAGCTTTACTTAGGTGCAGCTCAAGCATGGTTTGTAAGTGAAGACTTAAGTTACGTAGGTATTGGTTTTCCAAGTGACTTAGGTTGGCAGTGGGAGTTTGATTCAAGCATTAATGCTGAGCAAGTTGCACTGGGTATTGCTGTACAGCAAAAAAAGCGCGCTGCTGATTGGGTAACACTCCCAATATTAAGTTATGTAAATAAAAACCAGCAAGGGGCTAAATAATGGCGACTAACAGCATAATTAAAGTATTTAGCGCCACAGTTTTACTTTTTAGTGCAAACATATCTTTTGCAGCTAGCAGTGATGATGCTAAGCAAAGTATTTTAAGTGATATTAAAACAGCGCAGCGTACTCTAAGTAAAACTCAAAATAGTATTTCAAAAGAGCAAGCTACCCTTGCAAAGCAAATTTTTACCAAGCAACAATCGCTCAGTAAATTACGCGAACAAGCCGCAGTTAATCGCCGCCTAGCTGACGAAAACACATTAAGCCTCGATCAGTTACAAACCCGATTAGACACTTGGCAACAGCAGCAGCAATATCAATTAAACTTACTTAGCCGTTTTGTTCGCCAAAATACCAGCAATAGTGCTAGCAGTAACGAGTCGGCTAATAGCCAAAACGAGTTATTAAGCCGTGTTGTATCGCTAATTAATAATCAAGAGCAGGCACTTTATCCACAGTTAAAAAAACAATCGGTTGTGCTAAGTAATGGCGAATTAAGCCAAGCTAATACCCTTCAAGTAGGGCCTGTTGCATGGTTTAGTACGCAAACACCTAAACTTATGGGTTTATTAAATTTAGATGATGAATCTAATGCATTAAAAGTAGCGTTAGTACAATCAACAAGTGACGATAACCCACTCGATAATACTTTAAAGCAAAACGGTGTAGGCTCTACATTACTTACTTTTGATCCTAGTTTAACGCACTTAGTAACTAGCCAAGCCCAACAAGAAAGTCCGCTTGAACACCTAGAAAAAGGCGGTTTATGGGCTATCCCTATTATTTTATTTGCCTGCTTTGCACTTACCATTGCGCTATTAAAAGCCGCACAGCTACTACGTTTAAGTAAAATTAAAATGCACTCTCAAATGCAATTACAGCAACTTTTTAAAGCTGAAAATAGCAGTGAATTTGCAGGCATGCAGCAGCAGCTATTTAACTTAACGCTGCAAAGCGAAAAAGGACAAGTACGAGACGATCAATTATTTAATCAGTTAATTCATGATAAGCATAAACTCGATAACTTTATTGGCGCTATTGCCGTTACTGCAGCAGTAGCCCCACTACTTGGGTTATTAGGCACTGTTAGCGGCATGATCGAAACATTTAAAATGATGACCTTGTTTGGCTCAGGCGACCCAGAAGTTGTATCGGGCGGTATTGCACAAGCACTTATAACTACCGAGTTAGGTTTAGTTGTTGCTATACCTGCACTCGTTTTAAATGCACTGTTATCGCGTAAAGCAAAAGCGTATTACAGCCAACTAGAAGGCTTTGCATTACAGCTAAGTCAACTAGAGAAAGGAGAAACCAATGTTTGAAAAAATAGTTAGTAACCCTATTTGCTGGTGTATTCTTTTACTCGCTTTATTTGTATACCAGCTGATTTTTCATGACTTACTGCACCTTAAACAATACCAAGCGCAGCGCAAAGGTTATTGGCAAGAAGTTAGCTCTATTTTAACTGCAGCGCTTCCGCTACTTGGTTTATTAGGCACCATTGTTGGTTTGCTTGATACATTTAAAGTAATGGCGCTGGGCCATAACGAGTTAATGAGTGACGCCATTGGTGACGCATTACTAACAACTCAACTCGGCCTTGTGTGCGCTATTCCTGCGTGGTTAATGCAAGCTTACTTAGCGTATTCGCAGCGTAATCCTAAATTACATACGTTAAGTAAACAGTTAGGGTAACACTATGCAATCACGATTAAAGCACAAGCTAGAGCAAGAAGCGGGGCA
Source organism: Pseudoalteromonas sp. 5Ae-yellow (assembly GCF_014077565.1). Taxonomy (NCBI): domain Bacteria; kingdom Pseudomonadati; phylum Pseudomonadota; class Gammaproteobacteria; order Alteromonadales; family Pseudoalteromonadaceae; genus Pseudoalteromonas; species Pseudoalteromonas sp. 5Ae-yellow. The sequence goes on along the minus strand of NZ_JACGWD010000049.1, from coordinate 4,946 downwards.
ACATATTGATATGTCGCCGCTACTTGATGTGGTATTTATATTGCTAATATTTTTTATTGTTACAACCGTATTTGTACGCGAAAGCGGCGTTGAAGTTGATAAACCACAAGCCGTATCGGCCAGCCGTCTTGAGCAGCAAGTTATATTTTTAGCAATAACCGACTCTCAACAAGTATTTTTTGATGGTAGCCAAATTGGTGTTGCTGGCGTGCGTAGTAGTGTCGAGCAAATGTTAAAGCAGCAACAACGCCCTGTAGTTATTCAAGCTGATAAAACAGTACCTACTGAGTTACTTGTTCAAGTAATTGACGAAGCAAAGCTGGCAGGCGCGGCGCAAGTTAACTTAGCGACCAAGCAATAATATGCACACGATTAACTCGCCTCAAAAAACAAAAAACAATCGCCATCCACTTTTTGCATTTGGCCTTAGCTTAATTGTACTTAGCGCTGCATTACTACTTTTATGGCTTGGGCAACTTGCAGAGCATCATATAAAAGACAAAGTCGTTGTACGTGAGATTGCTATGGTGGCACTGCCACCACCACCTCCACCATCAATATCGCAACAGCAAACAAGTGAGCCAATGCAGAGCTTAGCGGTAGAGGGTGCAGGCGCGACTATTCAAGCCGTAAAAATTAAGATCACCAGCAATTTAACTATTGTAAAACCCGATACACCCATCGTAAAAGTAAACGCGCCACAATGGCAATCAATGAGTGTAAATTGGGATGCATTTAGCTTAAATCAACTCGATGGTCTCCCAACTTTGCTCACTCCTGTTAAGGCCGTTTTACCAAAAAGCTTAACCCGTCGAGGTGTTGATGTATTTACTGTAAAACTCGATGTATTTATTGATGAAAGTGGCAAGTTAAGTTTAATTGAGGTAGTACAAAATCCATACCCTGAACTTAAACCAGCTATCGACAAAATTATTAAACAAAGCCGCTTTAGTGCACCTAAAAAAGAAGGTGAAACCGTACGCGCTCGCTTTATTTGGCCAATCGAATTTAAACCTTAAGCCTATTAAAATGAAAAACATGAACGTAATTAAAACGCTAAAACCATTAACTCGCGCAGTTATCACTACTTTAATGTGCTCACTCCCTTTATTAGGTGTAAGTAGCGTGCATGCAAGCGCCGTGAGTACACCATTAAAAAGTGCGCCACTAAAAGTAACTTTATCGCCTAGCGATCCAACATGGCAGTTGGCTATAAATAATAAATTACTAGGCACCACAGAGGTTCTTATTGAGCCGACCGAGCGCGGTTTTGCTCGCCAAGTACAACCACTATTACAAGCCGGTAATTACAGTGAAGTTGCGGCGCTATTTAAAGGCCGTGATATAAGCCAAGATAGCACTGCTTTAAACTTATTACGTGCACAAGTTTTGCTTTCAACAAAAGACTTTAATAACGCTGAACTAGCTTACCTAGCGTGTTTAAAAGCTTCACCTGATTTAGTAAAAGCACATCAAGGTTTGAGCCTTTTATACATGCAACAAGCAAAGTATGACAAAGCGCAAATCCACCTAGTTCGTACTATTGAACTTGGCCAAGCTGATGCGCAAAGTTATGCACAACTTGCTTATATACACGTGCAGCATAGCCAACCTTGGAGCGCAGTAGCGGCGTACCGCCAAGCGCTAATGCTAGCGCCAGAAACAAGCCAATACCAACAAGGTCTGTTGTTTGCGTTAATTGAATCGGGTGATTTAAATCAGGCAAATGCATTATTAAAAGAATTACTTAATAAAAGCCCTGATAAAGCTGAACTTTGGCTACAACGGGCACAAATAGCATTACAGCTTGATCAAAAAAAGCAGGCGCTTGCTGCTATTGAAGTGGCCTTAAAACTTAACCCTAAAGATACCAGCAACCAGCTTTTAGCTGCCCAGTTGCACTTAAGTGAAGGCAGCACTGAACGCGCTGTTAGTTTATTAAAGCAAGGTTTAAAACACGCAAATAAAAAACAACAAATTGAGGTTATTAATACCACGATGCAAACGCTAGCTTGGCTTGTATCGGAGCAAAAATGGAATTTAGCTAAAGAGCTAATAGGCAGCGCAAAAAGATTAACTAAGCAACTACCCCGTGATGACCAAGCTCAATTTTCTGTATACAGTGCACAACTTGCTATGCAGCAAGGTAATACTACGCGCGCGCTTAAAAGCTTAAATAACGCACTTAAAATAAACCCGAATTTAGGTGATGCCCTACTTAGTTTAGCGAGTATTTATCGCAGTAAAAATCAGCTTACCCAAGCTAAACTTATGTATGTTCGTGCACAAGCCCTACCTGATTATCAACTATCGGCATGGCTTGGATTATCGCAAATAGCGATTGATTCTAAAGAATACCCGAGTGCGCTAAAGCATCTTAGAAAAGCATTACAAGCAAACCCGGAGCGCCAAGACTTAATTACTAATATTCGCGCCCTTGAGAATATAGTGCGCCAAGAAGGATAAGTTTATAAATTTTACGCGAGCAAGCCAGGCGTCTCCAGATTAAGTTTAACTCCTTGGTTAAACTGACTTGTAGCCGCGCAGCTTGCTGGCGTGTAAAAACGCAGTTTTTAAAATGGCTTAATAATTAGAAGCTACGCTTCTCACGTGAGCAAGCTCTACGTCTACCGGTAAAATTTGACGCCGTGGTTAAACTGACAAGACGCACAGGCAAGCTCACTGACTTCGATGTGATAAATGATAGCTAATCATTTATCAATGAGAGATACAAGACGCACAGCTTGCTGGCGTGACGAGCAAAGCTCGTAATTTCTATGTTTTAATGTCTTCTCATTTACTTCTCTTTGTGCAATAAGTTTTTAAGTGATTTATTCACAAAGAGGCTAAAAAGAAGCTCACGCTTCAACGTGAGCAAACTCGTCTACAATATATATTAAAGCGTTACCAATTTTGCATTTCGACTATGCGCGATTGCGTGCGCGCATATTCAAAGCTCAGTTTTTTACCTTTATACAAATGTTCAATGTCGGTTTGAGCATTTATCACCAGCAATTTATGGCAATCGTAAAACTCATCTACTAATGCAATAAAGCGCCGTGCTTCGTCGTCAAAGATGTGCTCATCAAGCGTTTGTTTTTCGCGCTGGTAACTATCTTCTATACCGTGCACAATAATTTTACCCGTTGCTTTAACACCCATTTGCGGCACGTTCGATACATATAACACATTAAATTGCGTTGCTAAATACATATAATCGTTAGCACTACGCGGGCCTGAACATAGCGCCATAAAATCAATCATCAAGGCATTATCTGCTTTTAATAAATAGGGTAAATCGCGGCCATGCACAGTAATTGTATTGCTACATGTTACTACTGGATACGAAGCTAAAAACTCATTTTTAAAATCGTGTTTAGGTAAATTAATAAAATAGTGACGACTGTTTTTACCATATCTAAAGCGGTGATCGTCCTCCCCTGCCACGTTAATTATATGACAATGGTTATTAATTAAATCGATAGTAGGTAAAAATCGCGTCCGTTGCAGGCCGTTGTAATAAAGCTGCTCTGGCTTTGCGTTCGATGTAGCCACCAGCACAACACCTTGTTCAAACAATGCATTGAACAATCTGGCCATAATCATGGCATCGCCAATGTCGCTCACAAAAAACTCGTCAAAACACAGTACTCGAATATTTTTAGCCCACTGTTTTGCAATTAGAATGAGTGGATTTTTTTGACCTTGTAGCTGCGAAAGTTGGGCATGCACTTGTGCTATAAAATGATGAAAATGCAGTCGCTGCTTTTGCTCAATAGGTAGGTTTTTATAAAATAAATCCATTAACATGGATTTACCACGCCCTACGGGTCCGTATAAATAAATGCCTTTTATTAAGGGCGCTTTTTGCCACCATGATGTGTGAGCTTGAAGTTGCTCGCTTAGCGTATTTAAAGCTTCCACCGCATTTTGCTGCGCAGCATCAAAACACAGTTCACCTGTGTCTATTTTTGCTTGGTAAAGGCTTAAAATTTGTGTGCTGTGCACTGTCATGGTATTTCACTATCGGCTATAATCGCGCCCATTGTAGCCGACTAAAAATGTGAACCAAAATGAAATTCCCTTGCCGCTTAGATAAATTTATTAGCCACTTAGCTGAAATACCGCGCACCCAAGCTCGTGCTAGTATTAAGCGAAAAGAAGTAAGCGTTAATGGCGAAGTAATCACATCACATAATTTTCAGCTAGCCCAGCAAGATGAAGTACTGCACCAAGGTACGCCTTTAGTATTTTTAGGTAAACGTTATTACATGCTAAATAAACCTGTTGGCTATGTATGCGCTAACAGCGACGAGCTACATAAAACCGTTTTTGACTTACTTGATGAGCCAAATATGAGCGATTTTCACGTGGCAGGCCGTCTTGATATAGATACCACAGGGTTAGTTATTATTACTAATGATGGCGATTGGTCACATAAAATTACGTCGCCTAAAAGCAATAAATTTAAAACCTACCTAGTAGAAACTCAAGAGCCTATTACCGATGAAGCACTTGAGCAATTACGAACAGGTGTCATGCTGCATAACGAAAAAGATTTAACCCGCCCCGCTATAGCTGAGAGACTTGCTAATTACGGACTGCGTTTATCAATAAGTGAAGGTAAGTATCATCAGGTTAAGCGTATGCTTTACGCGGTAGACAACAAAGTAGTTGAGCTACATCGCGAGCAGATTGCGGGAATTACCCTAGATGAAAACTTGGCTAGCGGTGAATATCGACTATTAACAACTCAAGAAATCAAACTATAAAAGCGCTTTAAAGGAGCCTAAGTTTGGATATACTAGGGCGTGTTGAACTTTGTGGATTGAAATTTGTTCAATCTAGGGGCGATTTAATCGCGGCGCGAGGTTTGTAACCTAGTGGGCTAAGTAAAAACCGAGCAACAAAGAGTTAATCGCCCCTAGAAAGAACCCAAAGGGCAG
>NZ_JACGWD010000093.1:0-14159 GCF_014077565.1 Pseudoalteromonas sp. 5Ae-yellow | reverse complement strand
AATGGTCTAATCCCATTTAATTACATCTGTGCTTGCCTTGATGAACTGTGCCAGCCTGAGCCCGATATCGACAGCTTGTTACCCTGGAATTTTAAAACATAGGTGTAGTTCGCTAGACGCTCACGATGAACAGGATGACTATCCGTTTGATGCAACTAAAACCACAATTACTATCGTCCAAGAAGAAGAGTTTAATAACAATAACGATGTAGCTACTGTTGTACCTGAAGGATTACCATTTAGACTTTCTGGACGAATTCAGCAAATAAACGATCAAGACTATTACAAAATTAAACTTAAAAAAGATGTGGCAGTTACCGTGCTTTTATCGTCTTCAAGTAATGAATTTGACCCAGGTATGGCAGTAATGGACAGCTCTGTAGTAGCCATTCAGTCGTGGGCACCCAATTTTACTGCTGTAGGCAAGTACAAGCGAGCAATTCAAGTAAAACCAAGCGAATCTGGCACCTTTTATATTGTTATTAATGATAAAGAGTTTAGAGGCAAGCAATCATACGATTATCAATTACATGTGTTTGTAGATGAGGATGTAGATGCAATTGATGACTCTTTAGAGCCTGCTTTTGGCTTTAAAGGTTATACGCAGGATACGGATGGCGATGGCATTTATGATGGTACTGAGTTTTACGTGTTTAATTTAGATTCAGCGTATGCCCTTGATGTTGATAATGACGGTACACCAAACTGGCTTGATGAAGACTCGGATAATGACGGCATTAAAGATGTACTAGAAGGTGCATTTGATTTAGACGAAGATGGCTTGGGTAATTTTGTAGACTTAGATTCCGATGCAAACACTATTGACGATAGTAAAGATGCGGGGAATCCTCAAAGACCTTTAAATCATGATAAAGACGAATTAGCTAACTTTATTGATTTAGATGACGATAACGATTTAATTTTAGATGTAAACGATCCTGAACCACTAAACTCAGCATCAAATGGCGCGTATGGGACCGATAATTATTTAGAGATTAGTAACATTTACTATTTATTGAATGGCAGCCAAGAAGTTGAAAGTGTTATTTTAGCAAATAAAAAACACCGAATTTACGGTGAAAACTTATCAAATGGATTTTTAAACTTCAACATAAAGGGCAGTCTTTCTCCCGTTAACCTTCCTGTTAATGCTAATGGCAAGGGCTATATTGACTTTGTTATGCCGCGTAATGCTACAAGTATTAGTTATAGTGCAGCAAATATACGTACAGCACCTATTGCACTTACGTTTAATCAAAAATTTTCGCCGATAATAGCGTATCAAGGGGTTATAGAATCGTCAGCGAATGCTCAGGTTGTTTTATATGGCAAACACTTTTCAGACGACACCTTAGTGTATTTAAACGATGTAGAGCTTACCCCTTTAGCAATTTCTCCGACTAGCTTAAGTTTCATAGTTCCAGCAAATGCTGAATCAGGCAAATTATATTTAAAAAATAGCTATGGAAAAAGTAACGCTTCTAAAATTGCTGTATTTAGTGAAACAACACTAACAATAGATGAGTCCCTAGGTTTTGCTAATTCTAAAGTGGTTGCAAGTACATTTATATCTGGCATAGAAAAAAAGATCGATGTTAACAATAGCGTTGCCGTCGTGCCTGTATCAAGCAATAACGCCACAACCATCACATTATATTTTGGTGATGAACAAAAGTATTATTTAAATGCACTTTATTTAGGACAAGCAGATTTACAAATTACACCACGATTTCTTGCTGCATCTACTGCATGGGGGTTAAGTGGCGTGAACCAAACACAGCAACCCGCAAAATTAAGAGCTTTATTCACACAAGTACTTAAGCTAAATGAAGTAATTGAGTTTGCAGATTATATTAAAGAAAATAATAACCAATTGCCTAAATATAAAAGCAAAAAATTTACGACTTTAAAATGGGCGGCTGCAGATGCAATTACAGCTCATATTAAAAAATAAACAGGACATTTTTATGAAAAATAAACTAATCACACTTTTAATTGCGGGGCCTTTATTAAGCTCATCTTTTTTATCAATGGCTAGCGAAGTGCCATCTAAAGAGTATTTTAATAAACGCTGTATGGATGCATGGCAAAGTATTAAAGCCGGAGACCGAGAGGCTTTATTTGCAGAGTTACCACCAAAATTACAAAATTGGAATGAAGGTAAAACAGCGTGGAATCAGGTTGATAAAGCAATAAAAGAATATAAAGAGGATTGGGATGAAACTAAGCTTGCAAGCTTGACTATTACGCAAGTGAAAAATCATGGAGATGGTTCTTACAGTTCGACAGGATTGCAAGATTCAGTACGTAAACGTAGGGCAAAATTTTATCCTGAAGCTACTCGAGAGTATATAGTTTATTATTCATTTAAACTCGATAAAGGTTTACATCAAAAATCATGTGTATTTTTAGAGCTAGATAATCAATGGTATATGTACCATACCTTTATTTGATTATGAATTTTATATCTGAAAAACTTAAACATACATTTGAAGTATGTTTTGCACACAAGCGCTGGGTGCCTTATACGCGAATAAAATCGTTTTTAGGTATGTTACTAGGGGCGTTTTTCGCCTCCTTTTTTATTGATGGTCAACCGAGTTACTCAAACGCAGACCAAACATTAAATACCATGTTTGTGGTTACCCCGTTTTTGTTTTTTGGGTTGGTGCTATTGCAATCCTCATTACAAAAAACATTTTACAACGCCGATGTATTTATCACGCGCAAAGGTTTAACCATGCCAGATTTTAAAGGCGAGCGTGAGGTGTTTATTGCTTTTAAAGATATAGAGGCAATGTATATTAATTACTTTCCGTTGACGCCGCTGCTATGGTTTGGTCCTTACATAAGTACGCATTTGGCAATTAAATCAGTCAGTGGAGAGAGTTATGGAGTACATACGTTTAATTTAAATGATTATAGAACCATTGTTAATTATTTAGCGAAAGTGCATAACGTAAAAATCAAACACCGTTTTTCATGGTGGACGTTAACCTACTTATCTCTTTTCCCAATCGGGTTTTTATTGGGCTTTATTGTTTAATTTACTTAAAAAACTAAGGAAAGACATGCAATTAAAATATCTATCAATCCCACTACTTGCAAGTGTGTTAACTGGGTGTGGCACACAAGATGTTGTTATAACAAAAGCGATTAGCTTTGAGCCATCAAAATTTATGCGTGAGAATGCTAAAACACAGCCTTTTTTGGTTGTTGAAATAGAAGGTGATGGGAAAGCGGGTACCTGTAAGATTGATTTTCCAATAGGTATGCTAAAAAGTAAAAGAGCAATTAAAGGCACCGGCTCTGAACTGCGAATGCGTTGTAGCTATGATAATGTAAAAGGTTATGGCACGGGTTATACACATGAATATAAACGCGCCGAGTTACACCATTTAGGTGACAACAAAGCCACGTTATCGTTAAATGTAGTGCTATATACACGCAAAGAAGATTTATCGATTGAAGTGAAAACACTCAAGCCACTTGAGTTTGAATACACGCTTTAAATAATAAATACACAGAAAAATGGATTAACATACAAGGATGGATTCTTGAAAATACCTCTATTGTACCTCTCATTATTGAGTTTAAGCATCGCTTTTAGCTCGCTAAACTTTATAACCCCCGCTCACGCAAAAACAGACCAATCATCATCGGATTTAGGCACCTGGCAAAATAAAGACGAAGACGTTGATGGCGTGCCTGATGAGCTGGATGACTATCCGTTTGATAATTCGCGCTCTAAATTTATTGAAGTTCAAGACAGCGAGCCTAATAATAATCCCAGTGTTGCTACACCTTTAGCTGCTGGGATCCCTTTTAGGGTAAAAGGTGCTATTTCAAACAAAGGAGACAATGGCGATCTATATAGTTTTCAAGGTAAAGAAGGAGATTTTGTTTCAGCATTAGTTACCTACGAGTCTGAAGTTTTTGCTCCCAAAGCTTACTTTTCGGATGAAAGTGGCTTGGCTATTAACTCTTCTTTAATACATTTTAGTAAAGAAAATAAAACTTTTTTTGTAACTGTTATTATCCCTAAAGATGGTTTATTTCATTTGGGGGTAATTGATAGTAGTTCAGGCGGAAATCCAAGTTTCAAATATCAAGTAGATGTTTTTTATGATAAAGATATCGATGGTATCCCAGATAACAAAGAGAGAGCGCTTGGTGTTCTACCTGAAAGTCAAGATACCGACAAAGATGGAATTCCTGACTTTTATGAATACTATGTAGATGCATCTATAGGTTTAGACCTTGATGCTGACGGTATACCACATATGCTTGACGATGATAGTGATGGCGATGCAATTAGTGATAAGTTTGAAGGATTCACTGACCCTGATAAAGACGGCCTGTACAACTTCATTGACCTTGATAGCGATGGAGATTCAATTTTAGATAGCCAAGAAAAGGTAAATGATAAAGGAACACCACTGGATTCGGATTATGATGATATAGCTGATTTTTTAGACTTAGATAATGATGGTGACTACATATTAGACATTCATGACTCTGATCCCTATGCAAAAGCTGAAAGTATCTCAATGGATTCAACCCCATTTATCCAAATTAGTAGTGTGAGTTCTTTAATTAATGGGGTAACGACTAAGGAAGTATTGAGAGGGAATGATATCGTTGTTGTAAACGGTATGAATATGGAAAGTGCAAAAACACCAATTTTAGTTATTTATTCACAAGACAAAATTTATAATTTCATACCCACCTATAGCAAGGGTAAGTATAGATTTAAGCTTAATATTCCTGAAGGAAAACATAGAGCATTTTTATATATTAACGACTTAAAAACAAATGATATTTACATCAAAGTGTATGGTAATGATGTACCACTTATTTTAGGGCCTTCTGCTGTTATGCTTAAACGAGGTGCTAATTTCACATTAAACGTAACTGGAGCTACGCAAGACACTAAGGTTATATTGGATGGAAAAGCGATTGTTCCAAATAGTGTATCGCCAACATCAATAACTTTCCACGTACCTAATAGAGCAGAAAAGGGGACTCTTCATCTCTTTAATGATTCGGGTACAAGTAATTCGATACTATATGATTTTTAATAAAGGTTTGCGTTAATACCGAACATGGATTACCAGCTTAAGATCTACTTGTATCTGGAACCTATTCGGAATAAATACTGGAGTATAAGTTTATAAAAAGTTAATAGTACGCAGAGGACTCTCATTAAATAAAATCACAATAAGGATTATACAGATGAAAAAACTACCATTAGCGATTGTACTTGGCTTAGCCAGCAGTATAGCATCACTTGAACTGCAAGCAGAGACCGATAAATCGCTATACGCAACTGTTTCAACCGAAGAGCAGCGCAATGTTGACATACAGCTTAGTAAAGCAAAACAAGGAGATGCTGAAGCGATGGCGAGGGTGGGCCGGCTTTATGCAAAAAGTTCAGGGAGAGAGTACCCGCAAGACTTTGATAAGGCACGATACTGGTTAGACAAAGCTATTGAACAGGGTAATACTGATGCCTTTTACTATTACGCAAAGTTATATGAAAAAGGAACCTTTGGTAAAAAAGACCCTGTTAAAGCGTTTGAGTACTATCAACAAGGTGCAGACGCCGGAAACATGACTGCTATGTATTTTGTATATGAGGGCTACCGCGATGGTAAGGGGGTTGCAGCAGATAAAGAAAAAGCCCAACACGTGTTGGATGAGTGCGCAGAAAAAGGCGGGTCGCTATGTTCTGACTTGAAAAGGGTTTTAGGTAACTTAAATAAAAACAAATAATATTATGCAATTTAATGATGAAAAACTTAAACAGAGTTTTGCTGCTTACTCTCACATATTTGATAAAGTAAGCGATAAAAATCACATAGCATTTAAAACCAAAGCAACGGGTCTCGCTCGTACCTTAGGGGTTATATTTGCTGTGTTGGCGCTAGGTGCAAGCACACAAAGTTTATCGTTGCAATTTTACGCATGGGCAACGGCGGTGTTTGTATGTTTATCACTTTTATTGCTTAGTACCAAAGTGTTACTGGTATTTACAACTGCAAGCAAAGGTTGTTATTACAGTATTTCAATACTCGGTATAAAGCACAAACAACATGCTTATTTACATAGTAAAGGGTTTATCGTTGAGCCTGATACTGATTTACAAAATAAGTGGCGGCTAGTAGTTGCCAATCAACGCTATTTATTAAATAGCCGAAGCGATGCTGAGTCACTGGCTTTAATGTTAGGTTTATGGTTAAACACAAATGCTTTCATTAAAGAACACAGCGGTGCAAAGCAAGTGCTAATAACTAAATAAAACTATCAAAAATAATAAAAAGGACATTTTTAATATGAGAACATTACAAAACGACCCTGCGCCAGTTTTATGGCGAATAAAAGATTATGCCAAGCTTACACTGCCTTTTTTTGTACTGTTTTTATTTGCAAATATACTGAGGTTACTATGAAGCCAAAGTCCCGTAAATCAGCAGATGGTACCTTTTATATTTACAAAGATATGGGGATGTTTAGAGCGACAGGTTTCGTTATTGGGCTTATTTGTATTGCTCAATTAGCATTTTCTTACGATAAAGCCGATTTTGATCTATTTGCGTGGGCATGTGTTTCTACATTATGTTGGCATTTGCTTTTTTTAAAGTCGCGCTTAAGTGTGCCTGCAAATGATAGTGTGCTTGAATTTAAAGCCAGCTCACTTTACCGAATTAGGGCAGTACGTTATCAATTGAAGGATATCACTAGTGTAATAGCCACTCGCCATCCTATAAAAAAAGAGTTTTTTCAATATCATGTTGAGTTTGAAAATTTAGCAAGGGTTACTTTAGGTTATAGTCGCGCACATAAAAATGTTAGAAATATCGCAAAAGAGCTAGCTGAGCATATTGATAAGCCTTTTGTAGATGATATTAAAAATTTTTTCGATTGAGACGCTAAAACTTTATAAACAGTTAATCTATTAAACAGGAAAGTGCACAGTGCCTAAGGTGTACTTAATAAACTCAGCAAATTGGTAAAATGCATACAAATCGAAAATTACAGGAGAAAACTATGAAAAAATCGCTGTTTTTACACTGGCTCAATCATTACTTTTGTCATTTACGGCAAGTGCCGTTGACTACAGTATCCCGATTGAAAACTGTAAAAAGTCAGTAGATATCGTTTTAAATCAAGATTATGAGCTTTTTAAGCAGCTTTATGCACCGCTACCTAAAGATATGGACCAAAGTATTGTAAAAGGAATGATAGCTCGTAAGCATAATAATTATACAAAAAAACAGTATTTGGGTATCCATAACTTTACAATCGTCGGTACTGAGGTACTTGAGGATGCTAAAAACAGTATATATCAAACATCACAAAAGAATGCATTGAAGTATGGTTACACTGATGAGCTGTGGGTTAATTATACATTTACAACATCAAAAATACTTCTTGGTAAAAAGAAAGACAACGTAACAATAAAAGGAAAATGTAAATTTGGACAAGTCGATGGCAAGTGGCTTATGGTCAACTTATTAAGAAGTTAAATATGACCAATAATGAACAGCCAACCAGCCTAGACGATAAAAAATGGTTTGAAAATGTTCACTTTAAAGAGCAGGATACCTTAAGCCCAACGAGTGAAATTAAACTCCCTTTATTGCGTTTATTATGTCATTTGTCTTTCCCAATTGAGATATTATTTGCTGTAGTTTTAATTACGCTTTCATTGGTGGCCGGACTTTGGTTAGTTGATAGCTATAGCTTAGCTAGTTTGGTTGTTTATTTACCGCTCCTTATTGGTACCCTATTATTAAAACGCATTCTTATATGGCGCAAGTTTGGTTTTAGTTCAAAAGAAGTGATGACTGTAAGCAAAGAGAAAATTAAAGTTAACCCATCGGTAAATGATTCATTAAAGCAAAGTATGTTAATTAAAAGGGATGATGTAGAAGCAATATTATTTAATTACAATTTTATTAATCACGTGTCTGAAACACATCAAGTTCAAGTAAATGCCGCGCTAAATAGGGCTTTTGTAAATCTAAAAACAGGCGAAAACATTGAGTTGAACGTTAACAGAGTGGGGTTGTTTAATGTTTTGTATTTGTTGTATTACTTTGATTACCCATTAATTTATAAAAAATCATTTGAAGGAGGGGGCTCTAGTATCGGCTATTTGTTTTTACGCGTTTCTGGCATTTTAGCTAACTTCCCTATAGTAGCGATGTATTTCTTTGAGTTTTAAGTAAGTAACTAATATTAGAGTGTTTAAAATCGCTGTGGAAATTAGTTAAATTGTCCGGCAAATCACGCATAGTCTTATAGTGAGTTAAGACATGTAGCAAACAATCAAGTTAATGTGAATACTTAAATATAAAACGATTTGCGAATATCGGCAACTTCGAAAAACTATTTGTATAGGCTTCGTAAAATCAAATAAAGGCTTATGTTGTTACTGTGCATTCATTGTTTTGTATGTAATTTAGATTTCATTTTGGTAAATAAATATTTACTGAATAGAAAGTAAGTAATCAGGTAGTGAAAGTTGAATTTTCAACCTAAATGGTTGCTTATAAAGTATTCATCAGTACACAAAGTTTAAAACAGAGGGAGCATTATGATTAAAGGATTTGTAAGTATTATTTTAATTGCCGTACTCGGTATTACGCTATTAAGTATAGGGTTATATCGGTTTGCAATTCAGCCTGAATCTTCACAAACAATGACCTATGGGTTAATGTGTATTGGCGGACTTTTAAGTATGTACGGTTTGCTCGCTATGTTTTATGAAGGGCTTACAAAAAAGGCATATTAGATCTTTAGGGTTTAAATACTTTAGGCTTTAATTCTCATAAAGTATATACAGTTGATTGCTCTAAATATCATTTTTGATTAAATTGCATAGCTTATATAAATTAGGTACAGTTAAAAATTAAAGTGCCAAATGGATAAAGCAACAAGGATGGATTCTTGAAAATACCCCTATTTTACCTCCCGCTATTGAGTGTTAGCTGTGCTTTTAGCTCGCTAATGTTTATAACACCATTAAACGCAAAAACTATTAAACCAACTACCCATATTGGCACATGGCAAAACAAAGATGAAGACGGCGATGGCGTACCTGATGAGCAGGATGATTACCCGTTTGATGCCGATAAAACCACAATGTCGGTTGTTCAAGAACAAGAGTTTAATAATAACGTTGGCCAAGCAAATCCAGTTGGTGCGTTGCCGTTTGCTGTTGAGGGTGTTCTTTCTCTATCATCTGATATAGATGACTTTAAATTTACTGTTACTGAGGCTGATGTGCAAAGCGGTAAATCACTAAGTTTTATTGTGTTAGAGCAGTCTTCGCGGTTTCATCCGCAAGTTGGTATTTTCAAAAATAATGGTCAAGTAGTTGAGCACATCGAATTAGCGATAGACAAAGTTCCACCACTAGGCGCAGCAATTGCTTTTAACCCCACACAAAGCGGTGAATACAACCTGTCAGTACTTGATCGAAATGGTAATCATGCTGATGATTTTAAATATCAAGCATTCGGTTTTATCGATACAGATAAAGATGCAATACCCGATAACAAAGAGCAAGCACTTAAACTAAATTATAAAATTCAGGATTCCGATCGAGATGGCATTGCAGATGGAAATGAATATTGGGTATTTAGTAGTAAAAATGTATTTGCTCATGACGTAGATGGAGACTCAGTACCTAATTGGCTAGATGACGACTCCGATGGCGATGGCATACCTGATACTTTAGAGGGCACTGCTGATCTTGATACTGATCAGTTACCTGCATTCGTTGATTTAGACAGCGATAATAACATTATTAGTGATAGGGACGAACAAACTCAGAGTAATGGCACTTTAATTGATACAAATAGAAATGGAATCCCAGATTACATTGATATAGACGATGATGGTGATGCAGTTTTTGATGTGAATGACGAAGAACCAAAAAAAGTCCTTACTTACACTAGCGCAGAAAGTGATTCAGCAATAACGTTAGCATCAGTCTACTATGAACTTTCAGACTCAATATCGCTTCCCAATAAAGGAAGAGTTTTTAGACCTCTAATTATTAAAGGCGAAAATTTCCCTGAAAAAGGTGGTTTTGTTGTAATAACAAAAGGGGATGAGCGCCTTCCCGTTGTTAATATGCCCATTACGCAAGCTACAAACACTTCAATAAGCATCGTAATACCTAATTATGAAAAAATTGCATTGGAAGGAGAAGAGCTTTCATTATTTATTGTCAAAGATAATATCCGTAGCAATGACTTAACATTCCAGCTTTTACATCCCAAAACGCCTCTAATAAAGTCGATATCGACATCTCAAGCAGTACCTGGCGAACAAATCCAAATTGAAGGTGAAAGCATTAACGATTTGGCTAAGGTTGTAATGGGAGAAGGTAAGTATGAAGCCGACTGGGTATCAAACAGCCTTGCAGTATTTGTGATCCCTGATGAAGCAGCAAGTGGTTTATTTTATTTACAAAACGTTTATGGCAAAAGTAATTCCATGTACATCAATATTGATAATCAAAGGGAAGTAACACTCGACTTGAACCTCCCAGCTGCATACAGTGATTTGCAAGGGGAAGTCACTGTAATACCACAAGGGGCAAAGTACTCACAATTATCATTGGTTGATGGGCAAGCGTTTAGCTTTAATAAAGAAGGCTCTACAGTCTCAATTTGGTATGACGGGATTGCTATTTTATCAGCTGGTGTTGTGGGCAATGAAAGCGCGCTGTCGCTAAGTTTGCAAAGCACAGCTGAGGAGTATGTTTTGAAACCTTTTTTTGTTTCAGCAAGTCAATCTAAACGATTGGAAGCATTAAATAACTTACGTGCACTTGAAGAGTATGATGAGTATTTAGCGTATTTTACAAAAGGTGTAGAAGAGGATTTTAGAGTGTTTTTTTCTCCAAAAAACTACAAGCTATCCATGAAAATGCTCAAGCTTAGAAACAAAGTAAAAGCGATGTCTTATGAATAAAAAAGCTTACGATAATAGATATAATTTAATTGCGTGAGCAAAATTCAATCAACCTAATATAAACATAATGGATTAAATAATGTTTAAAAAAGTGATCATATCTTTACTCTTGTTATTCAGCTGCGCACATGCGTTAGCAGCTGAGCCCAATGTTGAGTTTAATGCTAAAAATAACCAAGCTGATATTTTTATAGAAAAATGCCAGTTATGGCGAAATGCTATGCGCGACGATAATAAAGAGGTTATGTGGAGCTTTGTAGAGGAAAAATATAAAGGTACGCTTAAACCTAAAATGGCTAAGAAAATGGAAAAAGTGGCTTCTAGTCATCGGCAAGCTCTCGATGAAGCTGGGGCTTATATTAAACGCGCTGAGTATTTATCGAATGAAGTGCCAAATGATGTTGCTGAAGTTATTATCAAATGGGGTAATGGTAAAAAAAAGGGCTTTAGTGATAGCTGTGTGTTTGAGCTGTTGCCTGGCACGACAAAGTGGGTGTTAGATATATAGCCAACAAATTATTAATTAAAATAAAAGTTGGTTTTGTCATAATAAACCAGCGATATGTATCGCTAGTTTATTTTTTAAAATTTAGTGAAGGCCCGCGCATAAATACTAACTAAATTTTAGTAGTATTAAATAGTATAACTTTAAAGCTAAATTATGGATTACTAAACAGGATGGACTCTTGAAACTACCTCTATTTTACCTCTCATTATTGAGCTTTAGCAGCGTTTTTAGCTCGCTAATGTTTATAACACCATTAAGCGCAAAAACCATTAAACCAACTATTCATATAGGTACATGGCAAAACAATGACGAAGACGGTGATGGTGTGCCTGATGAGCACGATGATTACCCGTTTGATGCTGCTAAAACTACAATGTCGGTTGTTCAAGAACAAGAGTTTAATAATAACGTTGGCCAAGCAAACCCTGTTGGGAATATACCTTTTAAAGCGGCGGGGGTTATTGCTAAAAATGTAGATATAGATGATTTTAAATTTAAGATCCCCAGCTCAATGCTATTTGAAGACTTATCAGTGACGATTATACTTTTTAAAGATGATTCACGTTTTACACCGTCTTTAACGATTATTAATAATAATGGCGATGTTATTTCTTCTATACCAACAAACATTGAACACGTTGGTAAAGTCGGTCAGGTTATTACTTTTTCACCTAAGCAAGCAGGTGAATATAATTTAAGTATTACTGATAGAAACAACTTAGGTGCAGATAGCTTTACATATACGGTACATGCATTTATTGATATAGATAAAGACGCAGTTCCCACAAACAAAGAGCTTGCTTTGGGAATGAACCACCTTGGGCAACATACAGATGCTGATAAAATACCCGATGGAAATGAGTACCATATTTATACAGCTAACTTTATCTTTAGTCATGATGTCGACAATGATGGTACTCCAAACTGGCTTGATTTAGACAATGATGATGATGGCATTACTGATGCTATAGAACAAACCTACGATTTAGATGGTGATAAAAAACCAGCCTTTATAGACTTAGACAGTGACAATAATGCAGTTTTAGATTCAGATGAATTAAACTTAGTTGAATTTATCCGTTATGATCTTGATGGTGATGGCATCCCTAATTTTTTAGATACTGACGACGATGGCGACTTTTTGTTTGATGAAAATGACACTCAGCCACTAGAAAAACTAATTGGTATAAATAACTTATACCCATCAAATACCTCAGTCATTAGCTCTGCAACATATTCTCATAGTGACGAAGCAGTATTTATTAACAAAGTTAGGCCGTTTTCCCCTGCTAATTTAAATGCAGAAAACCTAAAAGGTGATGCGGCACATTTGGTAATGTTAAAAGGGGATGACAAACAGCCAGTAGTTAATTTACCAGTGACGATTACATCAGAGAATAAAATTGAATTTGTTATACCTAATTATCCAAAGGTAGCGTTGGGCGGAGAACCCATTACATTTTTTCTAGCTATAGATGGCTATAAAACCAACAGTATTGATGCCACATTACTGCATCCAAAAACACCAGTTGTTACAGGCATTCCGATTAAAAATGTAGTTGAAGGCGATAAAGTATCAATAACTGGTGCAAATTTAGAAAGTGGTACTGCATTAGTTTTTGCAGATGGCCCAACAATTCAGTTGGATTATATAGACGATACTAATGCTAATTTTATCGTGCCTAGTGATGTTGGTACAGGCTGGTTTAGCTTACAAAATGTATATGGTGAAAGTAACTACTCAAGTATCAAAAAAGAACACGTTATATCCCTAAAGGTTGTCATGCCTGATTACTTACATATTAAGAGACCTTTTTATGTAGATAATTTAGACGGAGAGTTTTATGGCATTAATGCTTTTAATAACAAACAGGTACAAATAAGCTCAACCACTGATTATATTTCTCTTTATTACAAAAGCGGCATTCGATTATTCCAAAGTTACATAGCCGATGATAGCCAAATAGAGCTAAGTGTTGATAGTACGCTTAAATCTTTTGTTTTACGTGCTTTTGCATATCAAAACAAAGTTGAGAATGTCCAACAGTTAAAAAATAAAATAAGTGATTTAGTATCATACAAAGAGTTTAAATACTGGTATGAAGAAAATTTAAGGCAAGAGTCGATTGACGCATTTTTAAAAGATGACTCTTATAGCATTATTGGTAAAGCCACAGCAGTAGCCGATGATCTTTATAAAAAACTAAAAAGTGAACGTAAAAATAATAATTAAGAGTGAATAAGGGAACGTTATGTTAAAAAAAACCATGTGTGTATTGCTTGGTTCATTAGTTTTGCAAGGGTGTGTAGACTCATATTCAGTTAATGATGTTATTGAAGGTTCTGTCGAACTAAATCCCGATATTGGACTGTTAAATTATAAAGTGAGTGTTGAAGGTCTAGAGCGTGGTTGTTATATATACCTCTCTAAACCAGGTAACGACTTTTGGCATGTAGAAGATCAACAAAAAATGTTGCAGGGAGTTTCTTGTTTTAATAATAAGCGAAAGTTATTTGCTCAAGCACCTGACGTTAGGGCGTGTTGATCTTTGTGGTATGAAAAACAAACAGCATGAAGATAAGGTATAATTGAATTCGCCAGAAAACTTTACACCGAACCTACATGCCAAGATTAATGTTAACAGACGGGACATGGAAT
>NZ_JACGWD010000012.1:0-74074 GCF_014077565.1 Pseudoalteromonas sp. 5Ae-yellow | reverse complement strand
TAAATCGCGGCGCGAGGTTTGTAACCTAGTGGGCTAAGTAAAAACCGAGCAACAAAGAGTTAATCGTCCCTAGAAAGAACCCAAAGGGCAGCGCATGTTTGGTATTTATGCTGCGTTATCGCCTATTCATGGGGAATAACCACACTACATAGGCTCCGCCTTGCCTAAAAACCAAACATACTGCTGCAAATTCACCCACCAAAGATCAACACGCCCTAGTATATTTAAGTAAGCGCTTAGCTTTGAAAATTAAGCAACCGCTTGCTCTAAAATTTCGCGGCTTTCTTTTAGCGTAATAGCTTGGTTTTCGCCAAGAGCAACCATGCCGTGAGCTTCAAGTTTACCAATAATATTGTCAATAGTAGCGGCTTTATCATCGCCATGTTCAGTAAGCTGGGTCGCTACGTCAAGGCTGTGGTAAAACGCTTCAATTGCTGCAATTGTTTTCTCTGCTAAGTCTTCAGATTGCTCAAGACCAAATACGTTTTTACCCATTTGCTCAAGCTTTGCTTTTTTAACTGCAAATTGGTTACGTAATAAAGAAGGCTGAACAATAGCAAGTGAACGTGCATGATCAACACCGTAAGCGGCTGTAAGCTCGTGACCAATCATATGTGTAGCCCAATCTTGCGATACGCCAGAACCAATTAAACCATTAAGTGCTTGGTTTGCTGCCCACATAAGATTTGCACGCCATGCATCGTCTTGGTTTTCAAAGTTATCGCCTAATGATTTAAGTGCTTTTAATAGCGCTTCAGCGTAACCATCTTGTACAAGTGCGCCTGCAGGGAATGTTAGGTATTGCTCACAGGTGTGTACCCAAGCGTCTACTAAGCCATTTACAAGTTGGCGCTGTGGTAATGTTTTCATTACATCAGGGTCCATAATTGCAAACTTAGGTTGTACCGCAGGAGACATAAACGGAAGTTTTTGTTTAGTCGCAGCTTTGCTCACAACAGAACCTTGGTTAGACTCAGAACCTGTAGCTGGAAGCGTAAGTACTGCCCCAATAGGTAATGCACTTGTTACTTTATGCTTACCAGTAGGGATATCCCAACCTTCGCCGTCATATACTGCCGACGCTGCAATGTATTTAACGCCGTCAATTACAGAGCCACCGCCTACACCTAGTACAAAGTCGATATCTTGTTCTTTACAAATTTTTACTGCTTGATCTAGTACTTCAATTGTTGGGTTAGCGCCAACGCCCGAAAACTCAACCCAATCAAAGCCTTCAAGTGCTGCTGCAACTTGGTCGTACACGCCGTTCTTTTTAATTGAACCGCCGCCGTACACTACTAATACTTTTTGATCTTTTGCGATCAAATCAGTTAGTGAGGCAATTTGTTCTTGGCCGAACTGGATAAGCGTTGGATTTACGTAGCTAAATTTCATTATTTTGCTCCTAGGTGACGGTTAAATACTAAATATAATGCTTAGTTACTCACTAAGCTAAATTTCAATGAATGCATATTAGTGGCAAAACAAACATAAAAAAAGCCCAATAACTCGCAAAAGCTTGCCTAAAACTGTCAACATTGATATTTTACGCAAAATTCGTACGATAATAGATGTTTTAATGTCCTCAATAGCCAACATGATGCAAAAATTTGCAGAGCACAATAATTTACTTAACTTTGAAGGCAACATGGAAACCATTATTTCAGGTGTGTATTTTCATCGCGCAAGTAAAAGCTCGCCACGTCAGCCTCTTATATATAACTCAGGTATTATTATTGTTGGCCAAGGACATAAAATAATTCACTTTCCTGAACATCAAATAAAGTATGGCGAAGGTGACTACCTTGTTTTAGGAGTGCCTGTACCACTTGAGTGCGAAGCTTTTACCGATAACAACCTGCCTGTAATGGGCATTGTTATAGATATAAACCCAGTAATGTTACACAAGCTAGTAAACCAAATTGGTACAAATAAACCATTCACTTCAGGGCAAATGAGTGGCGTTCAATCGGCTAAAATAGATGGCGCCATGGAGCAAGTAACTCACCGCTTACTTAGCGTGCTTAATAACCCTATTGAAGCAGATGTTTTTGGCGAAGATATAGTAAAAGAATTAGTATACCGCGTGCTTTGCGGCCCACAAGGCGACACGTTAATAGGCCTTGCCATGCACGACGGGCACTATGCACGTATAGCACGAACGCTCTCTACCATGCACAGTAGTTATGCCAATCAAATTACGATTGAAGGGTTAGCTGAAGATGTAAATATGAGTGTGTCGTCGTTCCATCGTGCTTTTAGGCAAGTAACGTTTGAGTCACCTTTGCAGTATTTAAAAAAAGTACGTTTAGCTAAAGCTAAAGAGCTTATAACCAGTAGTGGAAGCAAAGCCAACGAAGCTGCATTAAAGGTTGGCTATACCAGCCCATCGCAATTTAGCCGCGAATTTAAACGCCACTTTAATAAAACCTCCAGTGAAATGTTAATTCAACTACATAACTAGGTAATGGCTTTAGATATGTAAGTTAACCGAGCGAGTCAATCTTAAGCACTGCTTTTTTGGTGTTTAGCATAACTTGCTTAGTCAATTGGCGATTAATAAGTTGGCTAAAAATAATAGTAAATAATGTTGAGCAAATGGCAGCTGTTGCGTACACCTGCCAAATCATAAAGTTATGTTTTAACATAAACGCAATCACCGCAAAAAATACACACCCACCTAATGAACCAATAATACCGCCATTAAGAATTTTAAACGTTGAGGCTTGTTTGTCACTAAAATGGGCAACACTGCCCATTACCGCTAAAATAACCGGAAAGGTAGATATTAACCCGCTCCATGCAGACCCTATATGCTGCGATATAAACGTAACAAGCACGATAAAGCTCGTCACTAATATCATTTTTACCGGAAGCTCCCAGCGAGCATTTAATGGTTTTGCATCAACTGATATATTTAGCTTTGTAGAGATAATAGTTAAACCGAGTAAAATACAAAGCGAAACCACACTCGCCACAATAATATTCACTGGTAAAAATAAAGTAATAACGCTAAATACGCACCAAATACTCAACGCTGTAAAAAGCGATTTAAGCATTCCAAACCTTCGTGATACAACCAAGTAACTAAAACAAAATAAGCCTATACCGCTCATACCATAAAGAGAGGCCACCGCTGAGTTAGCTGCAAATAATTTACCTTGCTCTAATGCTATAAAATAAGAAATAGGCCCAGAGGTAATAGGCAAGCCAGGAATTATACCGCTAACAAAACTACCAAAGCGTTTTTGGGCGAATGTTATTAGTAAAATAAGTAAAGGTGCAATTATGAGTTTAAGCAGCATAAATAACAATAAAGTATGAGAGTTGAAATTAAGTCTACGTGTCTATACCTACATTGTAGAGTGAATAAAAATCATGTATGTAGCGTAATTTTTTTTACCTGTAAATATTAACTAATTTATCAAAACACTGATTAATAGTTATAAAAAAACCACTTATTAAAGTGGTTTTTTAGCTTAACTTAAACAACAGCATTTATACTTTTTTAAATAAAACCTCTGGATTTACCATGGTTTTCATTTCAAGCACATTGCCATTTGGATCTTCAATAAAAAACGTTTCTTGCTCAAACTCATCACCAATAAAACGGCGATATGGTTTATCTAGGTATTCAATTCCCGCATCTTCAATACGTGTTTTTAACCCGTTAAATTCATCTTCAGATAAGTGAATCCCAAAGTGAGGTACTGCCACAGCTCCCATGTCTACATCATGGCGAACTGTTGGTAGGCGCTCAACACTTTGGTGCAAGGTAAGTTCATTACCCCAAAAATCTATATCTACCCAGCGACCTTCTTCACTGTTACCCGTTTTACAGCCTAGTACGTCACAATAAAACGCTTTAGCCACTTTTAAATCGCCAGCCGGAATAGCCAGATGCAAACAGTTAGACATAAATAACCCTTGGTTAACACTTTAATACATTAAATTATCGCCATTATACATAACTTGTGATTTATAGAACATTAACAGCGGCACTATTAAGCATATTTAATACCTAAAAGCCGTTTAAAAAACACGCTTTTAACGTTTGTAATTACTTATAACATTTATTTGTTAGAGAGTATTAGAAAGCGCAAAAGGATTAGTTTAAAATGCGCCGCTATGATTAAATTCTTATTTTTAAAATTCATCACTTTCTTTTTAGGCTTTGTAGCTTGCTTTGCTATGCACACTACTTTTGCATTACCTTTAGTGATTTCTGCTGCGCTAACGGGACTTATTGGCTCGTTTATTCCTTTTCCTGCACATTATAAAAACCATCCGTATGCTGCAATTTATGCTGGTAGCTTTGCAGGTATGTGTTCAACTCATTTAATTACCAGTTACTGGGAAATTGCTATTATTTCGCTTATTGGCTCAAGTTTGTATGTGCTTACTATGAATATGTTTACAGGTTTTGGTGGCAAGCTTGGTAGTGTTGCCTTTGCAAGTGTGGCACTTTTTGTATTAGCCAGAGGAATAGTATTATGAGTATTGAATATCCATTACTTGTACTGCTTGGGGCTTTTTTAACATTTTATTTAGCTAAGCATAGTCGCTTTGACGGGGTTAGAGCGTCGTCTTCACTTTCTATTATTGCTTATTTAATTTTTAGCGCTTTAAATTTGAACCCCGATTTATACGCAATTGTATTTTTTGGCGGTACATTTATAGGTATGAGCGCCCCACATCGATTTGGTATTTATACTGTAGCAAGCTCATCTATTTTGTTTTCAATCTTATTTGAGCATCTTGTACCAAAACTTGACGGCTATGGCGGTGCATTGGGTATTAGTGCATTTTTATCTGTCTGCATTTGCCATACTTGCATTTTATTAGGTGCCCCAAGAAGTAAAAAGCCGCCACCAGTTCAATAAAAAATTATTGAACTGGTCTAGTTTCTCCCAGCATTCGCTTTAAAATAGTAGAAAAATTAGAGTGTAAAATATTCATGTTTTAAGCTGTTCTTTTTCTTTGCAAGTCTGTTAGAATCTTTCGCGAACTTTATTTACCCTAAATAAAGACAATCATATATGGATTTATGAAAATGAAAAAACTAATCGCAGTAGCAGCTCTATCTTTACTTCCTTTCTCAAACGCAATGGCTGACCAAGATATTGGTTGTGGTCTTGGTTCTATGTTATTTGCAGGTCAGCAAGGTAAAGGCGTTAAAATTTTAGGCGCTACAACAAACGGTACTTCTGGTAACCAAACTTTTGGTATCACTTTTGGTACTTTAGGTTGTGATGGTACTGGTACAGTAACTTCTTCAGAAAAAATTGCTTTATTCATTGACGGTAACATGGAGCAACTTGCTCGTGATATGTCAAAAGGTGAAGGCGAAACTTTAGCTACTCTAGCTGAAGCTTGGGGTGTTGCAGATCAAGATAAAGCAGCATTCAACGCGCTTGCTCAAGCACAGTTTTCTTCAGTATTTACTTCTGAAAACGTAACTTCGCAAACAGTTTTAGAAAACCTAAACACTGTTCTTGCAAGTAACGCACAACTTGCTTCTTATACTCTTTCTTAATCAGCTAAATTAGCCGGTTTTATACGTATAAATAAAGCCGCTGGAGTATTTCTCTAGCGGCTTTTATTGTTTAGTGATTATGAAAAAAATATTCTTTGTTTTATCAATTGCGCTGTTTAGTACTTACGTAAACGCTCAAAGTTTTAAAAATGACACCTTAGCAACCGACCCTTACTGGCTCAAATTAGGTCATTACCGTGGGGCCACATTAGGTGGTTGGAAAAGTGAAGTAGATAGGGCTGAGTTTTTTTTATCTCCTATAGGTAAAACAAGTCCACTGGACGAACTTGAAGCCACTATAGCCGCATTTAGTGGTAAAAATACTGACCCAAAAACAACACAATCTCGCTGTCGGTTTCCAGCACGCTATAAATGGCTAAAAACAAAAATTAAAAATAACTGGCCCGCGCTTAATTGCCCAGAGCTTCAAACGTGGCAAAAAATAATAAACCCAAAAGGGGTTACGTTAGTTTTTCCTACTGCATTTATGAATAGCCCATCATCAATGTTTGGTCACACCTTACTTCGTATTGATGCAAAAGATCAGACTCGCCATAAAGAGTTGCTCGCATTTGCGGTTAATTTTGCAGCAGAACCAGACGGCTCAGACAATGCAGCTATGTACGCACTAAAAGGCCTGATTGGCAGCTACCCAGGTAAGTTTTCGCTTATGCCGTACTATAAAAAAGTACGCGAATATAATGATTTAGAATCTCGTGATATTTGGGAATACAAACTTAATTTATCTGAGCTACAGGTAGAGCTTATTTTATTGCACTTATGGGAGCTACAATCAGCTACATTTGATTACTTTTTTATTGATGAAAACTGCTCTTACCAATTACTTGCATTATTACAACTCGCACAAGAGGACCTTGATTTAACATCGTCATTTAATATGCAAGCTATTCCATCAGATACCGTTGCAGTACTAAGAAATAACAACTTACTACAATCACCTAATTACCGCCCTGCTTTTGGCACTAAGCTTTACCATTACTCTACTCAAATGACTAACGAACAACTTGATGATGCAAGAGAGTTAATACAAGGTGGCTCCCTCAATACTCGTAATTACTCACAGTCGCAATTAGTCGCAATATTAGAAATGGCGTATGAATGGTTAAATTTTGAATTTTACGATAAAGCATTAAAGCGTGAAGAAATTGCCCCGCGACTAACTAAGCTACTACTAATGCGCAGCAAATATAAAGTAGCTTCGCCATTTACTAAGCCAAGTCGTCCTATTGCTTCTCCAGAGCAAGGTCATGGCTCTTCTAAAGTAACGCTAGGTAGGGTACAAAATAATAACCAAGCAAACCTTACAAATTTTGGTTATAGGCTTGCGTATCATGACTTACTAGATAGGCCTGAAGGTTTTATAGCGGGTGCACAAATTAGTTTTTTTGATTTGGAAGCCGCTATTACTGACGAAGGAAATGCAGATATTGAACATTTTTACTTATTAGATGCTATGTCGCTTGCACCCGATAACCGCATATTTGATAGCTGGTCGTGGAACTTTAAAATGGGCTTTGACCGACAACCAAGTGACAATAAACGTTTAGGCCGCTTTTTTACAAAAGGAGGTTATGGTAAATCTTATGGCGATCCTAATAATCTACACGGCTATATTCTTGGTCAATTTGAGCTAAATACAGGCGATATAACCGACCGACTTAGTACTGGAATAGGCAGCGAAGCCGGTGTAATTTGGCAAATAAACAATAACCATAAACTCGCTTTAACTGGCAATATATTATGGCTAACTGATAACGCAGCAAGTAAGCACAGCGAAATAGCTATAACATGGAATTACGCTGTTTCTCGCAATGTATCGCTGCGCAGCAAAGTACAGCATGCTCAATGGCATAGCCATAATTCATCAATGAGTTTAGCTATGCAGTTTTACTTTTAACTTTTTCAATATTATTTATATTTAATGCTACTTGTAGGGTAGCCAAATAGCACTCTACATTTAGCTTTTATTCCCGATGCCTTATAAACACTTTTCAATAAGTGCTCCCACTGATGAAACGTAATAACGACTGGGTTATTGCTATTAAGCTGCCCTATAATGCCGTATTTACAAGGCTTTGATTTATCTTCTTCCACAAAGGTGCCAAATAACTTATCCCAAATAATAAGTACACCTGCAAAGTTTTTATCAAGGTAGCCTGTATTTATTGCGTGATGAACTCGGTGATGCGAAGGCGTATTAAATACTTTTTCAAACCAGCCTAACTTACCCACTATTTGAGTATGTACAAAAAATTGATACGCCAAATTTAATGCAACCACGCTAAATACTGTTAGCGGTTCAAATCCGATTAAAATCATAGGTAGCCAAAACACCCACATACCGGCTACGGGGTACATTAAGCTTTGCCTAAATGCGGTGGTGAAATTCATTTTAGTTGAGCTGTGGTGCACCACATGTGCAGCCCACAACCAATGAATATGATGCGATGCTTTATGAAACCAATAATACAAAAAATCTTGCAGTAAAAATGCAAATGCAATACTTAATACACTCACTTCAATATCAAACAATCTATAGTCATACAACCAATTAAATAAAGGCATTAACAGCAGTAACGCAATAGCATCTGCGCCTTGGTGTAATAGCGCTAACACTGTATTTGCTAGGCTATCTTTTATGTCGTAATAGCGCTTAAACTTAATAAACTCACAGCAAACAAATATCAAAAATAACGGGCTAAGAGCGAGCAAAATAATTTCTGAGTTCATACTTTACCCGCCAAAAAATAATTATTTAAATTGTTTAACGCTTGGGTTATATCTTTTGTAATAGCATATTTAAGTAATGCATTTGGCATCCACCACGGAGCTGAGCAGCTTATGCAATAGTTAAGTTCGGTAACTAAAGTATTGATGTCTTTATTTGCAGTGAGGTATATATCGCCTCGATGATTAGCTACTGGTTTATCGCCTACTATTTGGTAACTGATCTGATTTTGATCGGCACTGATTATTTGCTCTGAAAAAGTTATTTTACCTATTTTCACTTGCCTAACAGATCCTTTTCCGCCTTCTATTTGCCCTTCGTCTTGTGCTTGTAGCAGCGTAAATTTGGCATTAAAAAATCGATGCAACTGTTGATGATCCAATAGTGTGCTTATTATTTGTTTTGGCTGTGCATTAAGCGTTTGTTTTATTGTTATAAGTATCATTTTTACAGCAAGAGGTTATTAGGCATTCAACTAGCATATAAAAATTTAACGTGGCAAACTTGCTAATACACGACTATTTTTTAGCTTTAGATGACAAATGCACACATTGGCTGATCATTACTTTTCAAGTATTCTTGATTACTTACAAGCGCAAGGCATTAGTACTAAAACGGCTTTGCACGCTATTAGCTTTGACGAATTTAGTAATCAACGTACCCATCAATTAGCGCCGCGTATTAGTTTAAATAGTTACAATGCCTTATTAGTTTATGGCAAAAAAACACTTAACGATCCTCTTTTTGGTTTTACCCTAGGTCAGCAAATTCGCACTGCTGACTACGGCGTTTTAGGTTACTTAATTGAATCAAGCGATAACTTAAGCAGTGCCATTAAAGCATTGTTAAGCTACGACAGCTTGGTGGCTGATATTGGTAAAGCCAAGTTTGAACTAAATACTGATACAGCAACTATTCGTTGGATTGCTCATCAAAGTTGTAATGAGCATGTTGTTTTACGAAACATGACCGCGTGGGTAAGTGTAATTCGCCAGTTAATAAATTTAACGCTTTCGCCAAGTAGTATTAGTTTCACTTATAATTGGTTGCCATCGCAAAGGCGCGCCCTTGAATCATGGTTTAAATGCCCTGTAAAAAGCAGTGCTGAATATAATCAAATTAGCTTTCCGAGCGATTATTTGACGCTGCCCTTTAAAACCGATAACGCCATTATTAATTCTACTTTTAAGCAATTGTCAGAGCAGCAACTCTCTAACTTTAAAAGCCAGCAGTGTATTGACGATAAAGTTAATCAGTTACTTACAGCTAAAACTACCTTGCAAAACTGCAACCTAATAGGCATAGCTGATGCGCTTAATTTAACACCCCGAACGCTACAACGACGCTTAAAACAACAAGACTTAACCTTTGCTCAGCTACTTGAAAAAGAACGTAAAAAACGTGCAGATACATTAATAGCCAGCATGCCACTTGCTGATTTATCTAATATTTTAGGATTTAAAGATCAAAGCTCTTTTAATCGAGCTTTTTTACGCTGGCATAAATGCTCGCCATTACAATTTATAAAATACAAAACAGCAAGTACAGCCAAGTAAATGCAAATTATTTACGTTATATAAACATAATATATATATGTTTTAGTTAATACTCTCTACACTAGGTGTATTATTGCTTTAAAAGATTTTTTATGTTTTTGCGTGTTTTATTAAGTGCTTTTGTATTTATTTTATATAGCCCCCTGTGTAACGCCGATTCGGTTACTTTTATAGCTGAAGACCTTCCTCCTTATCACTTTAAAAATCAGCAAGGTGAAGTAAGCGGCGCTTTAGTCGACATTGCCAAAGCAGTTGTGAAGCAAACAAACTTAACCGCTAATTTTGAAATAATGCCTATGGCCCGCGTTTTTAAGGAGCATAAAACAAATACCAACGCCATAATGTTGTCTTTGTTAAAAACCCCAGAGCGGATTAATAAATATACGTGGTTAGGGGAAGTGTATTTTGCAGATGCTTATTTAATTAGCTTAAAAAGCCATATAGATGAAGTTGTTCACTTAAATTTTGCTAAAGAGTATAAAGTAGCAACCATTCGTGGCTACCTGAGCGAAGCCTACTTAAAGCAAAAAGGCTTTACCGAAAATAACAACTTAATACTGGTCAGTTACTATAATCAACTTTGGCAAATGCTTTATAAAAACCGAATCGACTTTGTAGTAACTAATACACTTACACTTAATAACGAGCTAAAAAGCCTAGGACTCGATCCTAGCCTAATTACAAAACGAATTCATTTAAGCGATCTTCCCTCCTCACTTAATTTTGCAGCAAGTAATCAACTTAATCCTAAAACAGCTAAAGCACTCTCTGACGCATTAAGTAGTATTAAAGAAAATGGTGAATACCATGCCATTTTAAACAAGTGGCAACTTTTATTACCAAACACGACTAACTTGCAGCACTAACCATAGTTAAAGCCCGACATTAGTTATTGGCAGTGGTTATTTAGTTATTGGCAGTGGTTATTTAGTTATTGGCAGTGGTTATTTAGTTATTTGCTAAACGCGGCAAAGCAAACTACAAAATTAAAAATCTCCTCCCCCCCAAAATAGACTACACCTTAGCGCCAAAATCTACGTTAAACATCACTAAATGAATAGCCAAGCACATATAAAATACATACCGCAAACACTTCCATAAAAGCCGTTAAAAAACACCTAAACCAAATTGGTATAACAAAAAATCATTTAAAAAATATTTAATTTTACTAATTGGTAAGTTTTAATTGTTAAATTGGTATGCTAGATTGAGATTAAGCGATGCCTGTACCGCACAATTTTTACTTCATCACACAGAGACAATAATGATAAAAAATACATCCACATTTAAACTTACGGCTTTAGCCGTTATCACCCCTTTACTTTTTACCGCTTGTTCAAGTACCCAAAGCACTAATCAGCAAAGCGATGCGCCGGTACCTGCAACAAAGTTTGATTTATCTCACTGGAAAATAAATGTACCAGTGGATTTAAACAACGACGGTAAAATTGATGAAATAGATGTAGAAGAAATTCAGACTTACGCACACCCTGATTTTTTCTACCTTGATGAAAAAGGCTACATGGTATTTACCTCCCCTAATAAAGCGCTTACAAGTGCTAACTCTACTAATACCCGTAGTGAACTTAGACAAATGATCCGTGGATCAAATACTAAAATTAAAACTAAACACTCTAAAAACAACTTTGCTTTAGCTGTTCACCCGCTATCTGACAGATTTGGTTCTGTTGGTGGAAAAATGGAAGCAACATTAAAAGTAGATCACGTTGCGCTACGTGCTACCGACCCTGATAAAAAAGCAGCTTACTCGGTTGTTATAGGGCAAATTCACGCAGGTAAAGATCAGGCACTTATTGATACCAAGCTTGGTTATGGCTGGGGCAATGAGCCACTTAAAATATATTACAAAAAATGGCCAGGACATAAAACAGGCTCAGTTTTTTGGAACTACGAACGTAACTTAGCTAAAACGAATCCTGATCGTACAGACATTACTTACCCAGTTTGGGGTAATACATGGGAAAACCCTAACGAGCCAGGCGGTGCAGGTATTGCACTAGGTGAAGAATTTAGCTACACGGTAAATGTGTATAAAAATGTTATGCACCTTACATTTAGCGCACAAGGCAAAGAAGACGTTAATTACTCTATTAACTTAGGTAATAACGTAGATGCTTATGGCAAAGTGGACGAAAAAGACCATCCACATGGCTACGCTGCAGATTGGCATTACTTTAAAGCCGGCGCTTATAACCAATGTAGTACTAAAAGCGCGAAAGGTATTTGGTACCCAGGTTGTTTAGGTACTGGCGATTGGTCTACAGATAAACAAAATGGCGATTACGCTCAAGTAAGCTTTAGTAAACTAGCGTTAAGCCCAGCGACACCGCCAACAAAATAACTAGGCTAGTACAGCCTCAGATAAGTAATTTTTTAGTGATGTAAACAGTGGCGTTGGTAGATTATTAATATCGTACCAGCGCCACTTTAAACATTTATTAGGCTCTTTAAGCTCAGGCTCTCCGCCTTCAAAATCAGCTTTTACATACAGCGTAATATAGTGTTTGTTCTCTGCTGTAAAAATATCATTGGTAAAATCAAGCTTAGTAATTTTACTTACCTTTAAACCTGTTTCTTCAAACACTTCTCGTATTGCACATTGCTCAACACTTTCACCAAACTCTAAATGTCCACCAGGTGTTGCCCATGTATTAGCACCATGCGCGCCAATGCGCTCACCTAGTAAAATTGTGTTTTGGTGCTTTATGATAACCGCCACACCAACTCTTACTACGTTACTCATATCGTATTTTCTCTTATTTTTACTGCCCGCCATGCTGAACCACACGCTTTGTGTTGTCAATTTGGTATTTTTAAAACCAGTGTGTTGATTAACTTTTAGCCGACCAAGGTCGAATAGCTTGCTTACTAAAAAAAGCCTACATTTTGTAAGGTCTCTCACACACAAATTTAGCTTTAGGAGCCTTACATGTCAGGCGAATATAAACAGCAATATAATGCCTTTAAACAAAACCCAGCCGAGTTTTGGCTCGAACAAAGTAAAAATATTCCATGGTATAAACCCCCCACAAAAGTATACACACAAGACGACGACGGGCTTTACCATTGGTTTAGTGACGGGCAATTAAACACCAGTGTTTTAGCGCTAGACCAGCACGTTATTGCCGGATTTGGCGAGCAAACTGCACTGATTTACGACTCTCCAGTCACTAATACAAAGCAAACTTATAGCTACTCACAACTACAACAAGAAGTTGCTAAATTTGCAGGCGTAATACAATCGTTAGGTGTTATAAAAGGCGACCGCGTTGTTATTTATATGCCAATGATCCCACAAGCTGTTATTGGTATGTTGGCGTGCGCGCGCCTTGGTGCTATTCATTCGGTGGTATTTGGTGGATTTGCTGCACACGAACTGGCTGTACGCATTGATGATGCCAAGCCCAAGCTTATACTTAGCGCCTCATGCGGTGTTGAAGTAAACAGCGTTATTGAATACAAACCACTCATTGATAACGCAATAGACTTAGCTGCGCATAAAGTAGAACACTGCGTTATTTATCAGCGTCCACAAGTAACCGCCACTCTTAAGCCTAAACGAGACATAGATTGGACTCAGGCAATGCAAACGGCTGCAAGCGCAGATCCGGTGCCGGTAAATGGAGATGACCCGCTTTATATTTTATATACCTCAGGCACGACAGGCACACCCAAAGGCGTAGTACGCGAAAATGGCGGTCACGCAGTGGCAATGCAATACAGCATGGCAACCGTTTATGGTATGAAGCCCGGCGACGTATTTTGGGCAGCGTCTGACATTGGCTGGGTAGTTGGGCACTCTTATATAGTTTACGCACCGCTAATGTATCGCTGCGCGACCGTATTATATGAAGGTAAACCCGTTAAAACGCCCGATGCTAGTGCATTTTGGCGCGTGGTAGAAGAATATAAAGTAAATGCATTATTTAGTGCCCCCACCGCATTTAGAGCAATTAAAAAAGAAGACCCAAATGCCGATGGTTTTAATCAATACGATACCTCAAGCTTAAAACGTTTATTTTTAGCTGGCGAGCGGTTAGATCCTCCCACTTACGAGTGGCTTAAAGAAAAAACCAAACTGCCAGTGCTCGATCATTGGTGGCAAACAGAAACCGGCTGGGCTATTGCTTGTAACCCTGTAGGGCTTGAGTACTTAGCAACAAAACCTGGCAGCTCTACCGTGCCAACTCCAGGTTTTGACGTGCGAATATTAGATATGGATGGCAATGAATGCAAAGCTAACGAGCAAGGCGCCGTGGTAATTAAACTGCCACTTCCACCGGGTTGCCTACCAACAATTTGGCAAGATACTCCGCGCTTTAAAGCAAGCTACCTAAATGAATACGAGGGGTATTATTTATCTGGCGATGGCGGTTATATTGATGAAGACGGCTACCTATTTATTATGGGCAGAACCGACGACGTTATAAATGTAGCAGGGCATAGGCTTTCTACCGGCGAAATGGAAGAGATAGTAGCCGCGCACCCTGCTGTTGCTGAATGCGCTGTTTTTGGTGTAAACGATCCCCTAAAAGGGCAACTCCCTATGGGAATGATCGTGCTTAAAAATGATTTTATGGGCTCAAGTATCGACGTGGAAGAAGCACTTGTTTTAAGTGTTCGTAATCAAATTGGCGCTATTGCGTGCCTTAAAAATATAGTTAGCGTAGATAGGCTGCCCAAAACACGCTCGGGTAAAATACTGCGTAAAAATTTACGTCAACTAGTTGATGGCGAAGAACTACAAATACCTTCAACCATAGATGATGCCAGTATCTTTGAAGAAATAAACCAACAACTAACACAAAGATAAACCCAACCAACCTATCTAAAGCCATTTTTATAATGGCTTTTTATTTCATCCTTATATTTGATCCTTTGACTTAAGTTTAGGTTTAGTTTTAGTTTTAATTTAACCAATAACTGAAATTTTTTACGGCTTAATGCTTTCTTCTTTTAATAGCGTTATTAATTTAATCAATTTTAAAAGGAATGGTGTATGCCCCGCTTGCTACAAAAACTATTAACTACAGCCCTATTATTTATAGGCTTTGCCACACAAGCCTATGAAATAGAAGACTTAGGGGACGGCTTACACCGCTTTATAGACGACAGACACCGCTCAGTATTTTTAATCACTTCTTAAGGTGCAATTGTTACCGACCCGCTTAATAAAAAAGCCGCCACCTGGTTAAACGAGCAAATTAAAACTCGCTTTAACGTACCGGTAAAATATGTAATTTATAGCCATAATCACAGCGATCATATTTACGGCGCCGAGGTATTTAAAAGCCCGCACACCACGTTTGTAGCGCATAAACTCGCTGCGCAAGATATTAAAAACACACAAATGAAAACAGTAACGCCCAGCCTTACTTTTGATGATGAGCTACTACTTACCCTTGGTGATTCCTCAGTAAAACTTAACTACCATGGTCCAAACGATGGTCGTGGTTCGGTTAGTATATTATTCGAAAAGCAAAAAACGTTATTTGTAGTTGATTGGATTGTTATTGGCAGAATGCCGTGGCAAAAGCTGTGGAGTTACGATATTCAAGGCATGATTAACTCAACCCAAGCGCTACTCAAATATAACTTTGATACCTTTGTAGGCGGACATGCCGATATTGGCAGCAAGGCTGATGTAGCGCGCTATTTAAGTTATTTAGAGCTTTTATACAGCCAAGTAACAGCAGGCGTTTTAGCCGGTAATACGCTTGATGAAATTAAACAAAATGTAAAATTAGACCAATTTAGTGACTTTAAACAGTTTGATGCATGGTTACCGCTTAACATAGAAGGCGTGTACGAGCGTTTAATGGAAGAGTCTGGTATGGGTTGGCGCAGCGATTTATAAGCTTTAGTCTAATAATTATTGGTATTGCCGTATTTAACGCAATACCAATGTATTCATTAATTAGTTAAATAAAGTTATTACTGATCAAACCTTTTTAATCTACCTCAATTACTTTAAGCAGTAACCTACATACAAACCGAGTAAGTAATACTCCAATTGCATCTAGTTCATTTACACAAACCCACGCTTTGGGAATAAACATACTTTATAGGCTGGATATATTTAGGTATTTTAAAAACGTCTTAGGTTTACCAAGCATTCATAGGGATTTTTAAAGGTACTTGGCTACCATCTTCATTCTCTAAAAGTAATTGTAAAATCTCTCCAGACTCCTTGCGCATTAATTCTTTTGCTTCACTGGCAGGGCAGCCTGGAATTTTACAGCCTTCTATAGAAATGATTTCCTGTCCTGCAACAATCCCTGCTTTTTCAGCGGGTGAATTAGGCTCTACTTTTTTAATAATAAATGATGTTACCGTCGGGCTAAAAAAACCATCAGCGCCAACGTTCCCCACAACTCCAAGTTTAACCTTCTCTGCAGCCAAGGCATTGAAAGAAGTAATTGAGATTAAAATAATTATGAATTTGAACATATGAATTAACACTCCATGTAAGTCTATCGTTAATATTCTTTACTATTCATAGTTTTAACAAATTACTTAACACATTACTATCACTAAGTTTTTATATTCTCAGCGTTAAATTAAATATTTTTGAATGTAACAACCTAAGTATAAAAAAGTCTATTAACTAAAATCGACCACCACTTCATAACGCCCAGGCATGTCGTTTACTTCGTATACCCAACCGTGTCGTTTTATTATTTTTTCGCTTAACTCCAACCCTAAACCGTAGCCAATATTAGCGGGCTTGTTTGTGTTATTAGCACTGTGTGGCGTATCTGTTTGTGCGCTGCTATTTACTATAATTACGCGGCTACCTTGTTGAGTAATACGCACTTGCCCTTGTTGCGTATGCTGATACGCATTACGTATTAAGTTAGTAAGCACAATGTGGCATGCGGTGGTTTCGGTATTAATAGTTGTACTTTGGTTATCGGTATTTATAAGTACATCAACTTGTTTTGAATTGAGTAAATAATCGAGTTCGTTACTCAAAGTCGTTATTTTTTCGGCTAGGTTTACAGGCTCTGGTGCACTTTGCTGGTCGTCATTTCTGCTAAGCCACAATAACGTCTCGGTTAAATCGCTCATGGTTAAACCGGCGCGCTCTATTCGCTGCAGTGTAAGTTGCTGTTTGTCGCTTAAAGGTGCTTTTTCGCTTAAGCGGTTAAGTAATTCAACGTTGCTGCGAATAACCGAAATTGGTGTACGTAACTCGTGGCTCGCATAACTTAAAAAGCGCTGTTCTCGCTCAAGGCTGTCGTGAGCTGAAAGCAAGCTACTGCGTATTAGCGTTGCCAAGGTATTTAGTTCGTTATAGGTAAAGTCGGGCGGCGTGTTTTGTAAATTTTTTTGATTTAACGACTTAGCCCAACCGCGTAGTGACTCTACTGGCTTAGCTATTTTTTTCATTACCATAAACAAAAAGAAGGTAAATAAAGCAATGGCTGCAAAACCTGTTATGGCTATCAATGTCATACGGTGTATTGGTTTTACAGTTCCCATTCTTTTAGGGCGATCTTTTTCAAGCATAATGCGCGATATATAACGCGCCTCACCATTTGGGTTTTGATAGTAAACAACAAAAAACAAGTCTGCGGGCATAGCAAACAATGAGGTGTCATCTTTCATTTTTTGTAGTACGCCTGCTTCATTTGGCATAACTTCAAATTTTTGCTGTATTATTTCTGGCATGTCTTCCCAACGGCTTGCCACATTAAATCCAACAATATTTTTTGGCTGACCGTCTTCAACTTCAGTGGTTTGCGAAAGCTCAAACATAACTCCGTTTAACCCTCGGTCTAAGCCATCAATAAAATAATTAACACTTAAAAACGAAAAACCAATTGCCATTAATGAACTTAAAAGCACCATGGTGGCAAAAAAATACAACCTCAGGCTGGGTCTAATTTTCATGCTTGTGTCCCATTTTTTAATTTTAGCGCAAACCCTACACTGGGTATTGTTTCTAGTATGGCTTGGCAATGCGCCTGCTCTAGCTGTTTACGCAAATGATGAATATGCACTTTTAAGCTATTGCTGCCTGGCTGATCGTCTCCCCAAATTGCTTGCATAATTACCTGTCGGGTTACCGGTTTTTGCTGCTCTCGTACAAGCACTTCTAATAACTTAAAAGTGATGGGTGATAAC
The DNA here is from genome assembly GCF_014077565.1 of Pseudoalteromonas sp. 5Ae-yellow. Taxonomy (NCBI): domain Bacteria; kingdom Pseudomonadati; phylum Pseudomonadota; class Gammaproteobacteria; order Alteromonadales; family Pseudoalteromonadaceae; genus Pseudoalteromonas; species Pseudoalteromonas sp. 5Ae-yellow. The sequence continues at coordinate 56,082 of NZ_JACGWD010000012.1, read as the reverse complement.
TTTAAACTGTGCTCTTCCACTGTTGCTGTATGCGCGGTTAAATTAAGTGTTAAATTAGCAAATGTAAGTCGCTTAACCTCTCCACTTTTACGCTTTGCTAATACTTGAACCCGCGCTACTAGCTCTTTCATCGCAAATGGTTTTACTAAATAGTCGTCACTACCGGCTGCAAACCCCTCAAGCTTATTGTCGAGGCTATCGCGCGCTGTCAGCATTAATACTGGTATATCAATGCCTTGCTCACGCAATGATTTACACATGGTTAAACCGTCCATTTTGGGCATGTTTACATCTAATATAATCATTTGATATTGATTACGTTCTATTAAATTTAAACCCATTACGCCATTGCTTGCATGGTCACACTCTATTGACTCAATTTCGAGATAATCAACAATGGTGGTTGCCAAATCTATGTCGTCTTCAACCAGTAGTACGTTTATCATTAAGAGGCTACTTCCTGCGTTTTATTTTTAGCACCTAGCGATATTAGCACAGCATCAATACCGCGTTTAGCATCGGTTTGAATCATCAATAATGCAGGTATAAGTATTAAGGTAATAACCGTGGCAAACAAAATACCGTAGCCAAGTGATGCCGCAGCAGGAATTAAAAACTGTGCCTGCATTGAGGTTTCGCTAAGTAGCGGCACTAAGCCTGCGTACGTCGTAATTGAGGTAAGTAATACCGCACGTAATCGGCTCGTACACGACTCAACTATGGCATCGTGCGTGCTCATGCTCTCTTCTTTTACTAGTTCGTTAAAGCGTGAAACAAGTAATAAGCTGTCGTTTACAACTACCCCACTGAGCGCCAAAATACCATTTAACGACAATATACTAATGGTTAAGTCGTTCCACCAATGTCCTAAAATAGCGCCCACAATGCCAAACGGAATTGCTACCATAATCAACATAGGTTGAATGTACGATTTAAGCGGAATAGCCAGCAACACGTAAATAACTAATAAAGCCGCTACAAACATAGTGCTCATTGAGCTGGTGGTTTCGCTTTGTTGCTCTGCCTCTCCTGCAAAATACACACTTAAGTTAGGAAATTGCTGTGTTAACTCTGGAATTAAGTCGCGCTTTAAGTTAGCAACTAACTCGTTTGGAGCAATCACGTTTTTATCTACTTGGGCGCTTAAATAAATTGCACGAAGTCCATCAATGCGGGTTATTTCATCTTGCTGATATTCACTGCTTACTGTGGCTACGTTAACTAAAGGGACAACGGTGCCATCAGGCAGGCGAATACGCGACTGCATTATATCGGCAGGTGTTTTACGAGCATCTTCTGGGTAGCGTACACGTACTTTAACTTCGTCTTTATTACGTTGGTAGCGCTGTACAACTGCACCACCAAAGGCTTGCAGTACTTGCTTTGATAAACTGGCTGTATCCATGCCAAGCGCGCGCCCTTGTGCATTTAGGGTAAATTTAAGCTGTGGCTGACCTGGGTTTAAGTTGTCGTCTATTCCGTTAACGCCTGCGGTATTTTGTAAGCGCTCCTTAAATAGTGCGCCCGCCGCCATTACGGTTTCGTCGTCCCACGCTTTAAGTTCAACTTTAAAGTTATCGACCATTTTACGCATGGCTAATATTTGTAATTTTTTACTGCCCTCAAGGCTACCTGCTACGCGCTGCCATTCTTGAGCAAATTCGCTTGCTGTAAAAGCGCCTTCGTTTAATAGCTCAACGCTTACTTCACCGCTGGTGTCGCTGCTACTAATGACTTGTAGGCTGGTTATTTCGCTTTTGTCAGAGCTCAACTTAGTCATTAAGTTTTGCTCAGCTTGTAATGCACTTTGCTCAAGCGTTAGTAAATTTGTATTTGTTTGCCCATAAGCGGCGTCGTTTTGCATAACCAAATCGGCTGTTACGGTATCGCCTGCAATACTTGGGAAAAAACCAACTTTAACTGTGCCTGTCATCGGCATGCCAATAACTAATATAAAAAAGGCGATAAACGCAGCCACTACGGCGTATCTAAAGCGCAGTGAAAATTCAATAACCTTGCAGTAAATGTTTTTACTAAACCAGTTTAAGCCGCTATCGGCGCCATGTTGTATTTTTGACCACAGACCTCCTAAGCCTTTTTTAACTTGGCGTTTAGTACTTATGTGGGCTAAATGCGAGGGTAAAATAAGTTTTTGATTCAACAACTGAAAGCAGTAAACAAATAGTCACTACAGTGGCAAATTGAGAGTAAATTTTACCTAAGTTACCTGACACATTCGAAAGCGCCACAAACGCAGCCACCGTGGTTAACACCCCAAATATTGTTGGCACAGCAACCTTCATGGTGCCTAAAACTGTATTATTTAATGTATCGCCATGCTTTTTACGTGTGGTGTAAATACTCTCGCCTACAACAACGGCATCGTCTACCACTATGCCCAGCGCCATAATAAAGCCAAAGGTGGTCATTTCGTTTATGGTCAGTGCGGTGTAGCCATCGGTCATAAAATAAAGCGTGCCAAAAAATACAAACGGCAAGCCACCAGCCACCCACAGTGCTACACGTACATTTAAAAATATGGCAAGTATTACAAACACCATAATAATACCGGTCACCGCATTTTTAGTAAGTAGCGATAAACGCTCGGTGATCATGGTGCTTTTGTCGTGCCAGCTTTCAAGCTCTACATTTTGGGGTAATAAACCGCTTTCGTGCCATTTATCTATTACGCTATTAGCTTGTTCAACAATGGTAGTTATATCGCTGTTATCGCCCATTAAAATTTCAACGCCTACGGCATTTTGTTGGTTATAACGGCTTAATGAGTTGCTATCTTCGGCAAATGAGTCGGTAACGGTTGCTACATCGCCTAACTTAATTTGTGTGCCTGATGCGGTTCTTAACAATACAATATTGGCAAAGTCGCGCTGCCAGTAAGCTTGGTCGGCGGCTTTTAAGCGTATAATTTTACTGCTATCGCGCAAACTAGTCGAAAGCGGGCTTGATGACTCATTGTTAATGACCTCACTTACATCACTAATAGTTAAGCCATACGCTTGTAATTTACCTTCGTCGATTTCTATGGACATCATCGGGTCGAGCACACCCGATTGCTCTACGTCGCTAATGCCTGATTGCGCTAATAAATCGGCTTTAAGTTTTTCACCCAGGTTTTGTAATGTATGGCGATCTGCATCCCCAAAAAGTTGCAGCGTTAATGCATGATCTTGCCTACGGGCTTTATCAATAACAGGTTGCTCAGCATCTGCCGGAAAGTTATTAATAGCGTCAACTTGGTTTTTAACGTCAACAAGTAACTCATCGAGTGAGTAATCAGTACTTTTTTCAATGCTTACATGGCTGCCGCTAGCATCGGATGTAGAGGTAATACGTTTAATACCCGATACGGTTTCGAGCGCTTCTTCTATTTTTAACGCTATTCCTTCTTCGGCTTGCAATGCATCGCCACTGTCGAAAACCACCGATACCGAAATAGTATCTGGCTCTAAACTCGGAAAAGCCTCTTTACGTAAAGTCGTAAGCGACATAATACCCATTACAATCACACTAACTAACAATAAGTTAGCGGCAACAGAGTTATTTGCAAACCAATTAATAATACCGTGCAGCGGGTTATTATTACTGGGTATTTGAGGTGGTTGATGAGGGCTCATTATTATATCTCCTCAACTATTGGATTTACTTTCATGTCGTTTAAGTAACTAACAAGTGGGCGCGCCACCACTTTTAGATTTTTAGCACCATCTACTGGCGTAATATATACGTAATTCCCACGCTCAAATACTTTATTAGCGTGTGTGCTTACTAAGCTATTTTGATCATTTACGTACCAAATTAAGCCATCTTGAGATACCGCCGAAGCAGGCAGTTTTATTACGTTAGTTAACTGCTTACCGGCAATTTCTACCGCTAAAAATGTGCCTGGTAACAATGGTGTTGCTTGCTCAAAAGGTTTATCTAGCGCAACCACTACCCTGCGCTGGCGAGAGCTTTCGTCTAGGTGTTGTTCAAAACGCTCAATGTAGCCGTTCCATTTAGTATTAGTGGTTACATCAGTTAAAATAACCTCGCCTGATTTATTATTTGCTAGGTTTTGCCACTGACTTAATGAAAGCGGTACCGTTATTTCTACTTTGTCAGTGCTGTTTAGCGTGGCAAGCGTATCGCCAATACTCACATAAGTACCTAAATCTATATCGCGCGATAAAATAACAGCGTCAAATGGTGCACTTAACTGGGTGTTATTTACATCACGCTGTGCGGTTTTAAGTGCATATTGTGCTTTATCGAGCGTAGCTTGCGCGGCTTCTAACTGCAGCGTTCTAAATACAAGCGGCGAGCTTGGCGCTTGCGTAACGCCTGAGCGATCCCATTCACGTTTTGCTTGATTACCTAAATCTTGTTCTTCTTGCAGTGCTAGTTTTGCATCAGCCAATGTTGCTTTTGCGCTAGCTAGAGCTTGTAAGTATTCGGTGTCATCAATTTGTGCAAACACCTGCCCTTTAGTTATTAAGTTACCGGTCGAAAATTGCTCGCTCATACTGGTTACTTCGCCTTTAACTTGTGCTTTTAAGCTAAATGACCAATGCGCTTTAGCTTCACCGTGGCCGCTAACATAAGCCTGATAAGTGCTCGGAGCTGCATTAATTACCGATACATTTGGGGCAATAGCTTTAATAGCGGCTGGTTGTGGACTATTTGCTTTTTCAACCATTTTTTGACCGTTATACATAATAGCAAGCCCTATACAAACAATAGCAACAAGCGTTACAACAACCGGTGTTGGCGAAATTTTCATGACGATACTCCAAGGCCCAAAGCGAGGCCTAAATCTATGCGGTTAGTTAAAAGGGTGTAGTTTATTTGGCTAAGCTGGGCTTGCAGGTCGTATACTTTTTGTTGCACTGTTAGCAAATCTAAAATATCAACCAAACCTTGTTGATACTTACTTTGATAGTTACTAAAGCTGCGTTTAGCGCTAGCAAGTGCATTGCTAATTTGCAGTTGCTGCTCGGTTAATGATTGCTCCTGCCCGAGTGCATTTTCAACTTCGTTTACCGCACTTAGCAGCGTATCTTGGTACTGCCAAAACGCTTGCTCGGCATTTAATTTTGCAATATCAACTTGCGCACGCAGTGCTCCACCTTCAAATAAAGGGGCACTTAAACTGCCTAATAAACTCCACACTGGGCTAGTTAATAATGCTTGGCTTGGCGTGCTTGCTAAATCACTCAGTGATGCCGAAAGCGAAATACTCGGTAGTAGCTCTTTGTACGATACATCAACCAAGTAATGCTTTGCCTGAATGTTGTAATAGGCACTTTGTAAGTCAGGTCGGCGCGCTAAATCTTGCTCTGGTAAGGTACTTAATGGCTCAATAACGCTTGGTAGAGTTAATGTACTTGGCAGGTTTTGAAGTTTATCAGTGCCTACAATTAGCATTAAAGCACGCTTTGCTTTTGCTATTTGTTCTTTGTAATCGGCAATGGTTGCGCGAGTAGATGCCGTGCTAGTACGGGCGGTATCAAGCGCTTCTAAATCACCTAACCCATATTGGTAGCGCTCTACAATACTTTGCTCATTATTTTGTAAAACAACTAAACGTTGCTTCTCTATATCGAGCAAATTTTGCTGCAAAATAATATTTAAATAAGTACGAATAACACTCGCTACTAATGTGTCTTTAGCGCCTTGATAAGTAGCTTGGTTACTGGCAATAGTCATATCTTGCGCGGCTACGTTGTCAGCAATTTTTTGCCATATATCGGCTTCCCAGCTTATACCTACTGATGAGCTATATTGCGTGCCTTCGGTTTCACTGCGCTGCGCGTCAAATCCTGCATCTACACTAAACCACTGACTTGCAGCAGTTACATCACGCTGCGCATAAGCTAATTTTAATGCAACATGCACTTGATTAAACGATGGGTTATTAGTAACAGCTTGCTCAATAAGCGAATCAAGCCCTTCAATATCCACCAAATCGGTAATGTAATTTACTTGCTGTGCGTTATTTTGCGTGTACTGCCAGTTTGTATGTTGTTTTAGCGACTGCTCAGTACTATTACCTTGATAGCTTGGCTGACTACTACATGCAGCAAGCGTACAACTAAGTGCAAATAACAAACTGGTTGAGTGCTTTTTAAAATAAACCATTTAACTATGCCTAATTCGTACTATTACACATAGCTTATTAGGGCAAGGGTTAAGAGTGGGTTAAAGGAGTTAACTTACTTTAGACAAATTAGTATTTGCCTCGCTTAGCCAAATTACGTAGCCTTTGGCAAAAATACTCATTCAAAACCCACATGCATAAATTAATTTTTACCCTTTTTTTAATACTCCCTACGTTATTGCAGGCTCAAGTCACTTTAAGCGATAAAACGCTTATTTATAGTGGTCAAATCAACAAACAAAATAACAATACAGCAGCTGAGCTGTTAAAAAACAATCCCACAATTAATACCTTTACTATTACCAGCGGCGGCGGAAACATAGCTTTAGGAATGGATTTAGCCGAGCTAATTTTGGCGCATAAATTAACCGTAAATATAAAGCAGTTTTGTTTTTCATCGTGTGCTAATTATGTGTTGCTTGCTGGGCACCCTACTACAATAGAACCTAATGCAATTATCGGTTGGCATGGCGATGCAGCCTCAGCAAAATGGTTAGACAGTGATATTGATGCCATGGTAAAGCATTTAGAAGAGCCGCAAAAAAGCCAAAAGTGGGAAGAATTACGTGCTCATTACGATGAGATAATTAATAAAGCAAGCCTGCGCGAAAAAGCCCTATACAAAAAATTAAACGTAAATCATGATTTATTCACTGTAGGGTTAAAACCCAATTTACGCAGCGCAGCTATAAAGCAACGTGCCCGTGGCTGGACTTATTCACCTAAAGTGCTTAACTATTTTGGAATTAGCAATATTAGCTATAATAATTGGCAACCTCGCTCAGCTAAAAACTTCCCCCTTCTTATTATTAACGATCTTAAATAATTAATTGCTACCCCTCCATTTAGTAACACTCTCTTATTTGCAATATAAACCCTGTTAAGCGCAGGGTTTTGCTTTTTAGGGACATTTTCAACCTCAATTGAATACTCAATATTTATAATACAAATACAGATTAAACTTTTAAATCTAATTGATATCAGTTATCATTCGCAACATCATTAACTTTTTATATTAACAATAATGAACAAGCTAATTAAGTTTACCCCAATATTATGCGCCCTTGCTTTAGCTGGCTGTGGTGGTGGCTCTGGCAACACAGCCCCGCAGTTTGCACAACCTAATTTAAGCTTTACTGTAAATGAAGACACTCCATTTACTGCTCAAGTAACAGCCACCGACGACGATACCCTTAGCTACACACTTGCTAATGCACCAAGTAACGGCACTATAGCAGTAGAAGCAAATGGTCAATTTACGTATACGCCTTTTAGTAATTATTATGGCGAAGATACCGCGACAATTAGCGCAAGCGATGGCAACTTAACAGCAAATGTTGTAGTACGTTTTAGCGTAGAAAATGTTAATGATGCACCACAGTTACTAACCACTAATGTGTTTGTTACCTCTTCAACCACCACACAAGGGATTATTACTACGCAAGATTTAGATGGTGACACCGTAACTATTAGCTTAATTACACCACCTAGTAATGGTGTAATGAGCATAAATAGCACCACGGGTGAATTTACCTATGAGGCACAAACTCTAAGCAGCATTGATGAGCAATTTGAAATTAGTTACACAGATGGCCTAATTAGCGAGCCATTAACTGCAATTATTTCGTTAAGCCCTTCTTATGTAACTAACGAAGACAAACTTAATTATTACTACAGTTCTAGACTATCTCATCTAAAACAAGCAGATGAACTAAGCGCAAATATTACTGACGAACTGTCTCGTTACGATATATACGCAACCCAAGCTGCGGCCTATGCGCGTGCAGGATTTTTAGATACTGCTAACGACTATTTAGCACTTATAAACGAGCAAACGGCGCGTTCTTCGGCACTAAAAGATGTGGCGCAAGCACTTGATGAAATAGGCCAAACAGAGCAAGCAAACGATTATCGCGTTCAAGCGGTAGCGGCCTACAACCAATACTTAGCTGATAAAGGTTTCGATAACATTGCCTCATCAGACGCATCAGCACTTTACTCTTTAGTAAAAAGCTACCTAGACGCCGATCAAGTCTCGCAAGCAAGTAATTTGTTGAATACAATTTCGTTATACGCTGAGCAAGTACGCGAAGACGAATACACATCAAGCTATGGCTACTTTTTAAATAGCGTACGCTTATCAATAGATGATGCCCTACAAAGCTATGCACAAAGCCTAGATGAAAGCGATTTAACTCAAGCCAAATTACTTGCCAATAACTACGCGCAACTTGCGGTAAAAACGGGTTACAGACTTGTACGTAGCGGCGAATACGAAGGCCAACCATGCGAGCAATACAAAACGTTGCACGGGGCTTGGGCTGCGCAATACCTTTATAGAGCTGGCGAATTTGAAACAGCAAAAGATTACACTAACCAAGTCCTTGCTATGTATGACTCTACCGGTTTTGATAGTAACTACGCCTACTCAGCGTCGCCATACAGCGCCGCTACATTAGATAACTACACTTACCCTATTCAATTTTTAGCGGGCTTAATTGAAGGCTTATACCAAAGCGACGAAAACCCAGCAATAACGCTGTCAGACAGCGAAACCGATATAAACAACGCGCAAGAGCAAGTATATGGCTTTAATATAGCTAACCGCCTACTTGCCGGTGAAGATATAACAAGTGCCGCAGCACAAGCTCGCAACTTTTTTACTGAAAATGGCGATTACAACGAATTTTTTAGAGCACTTACCGAACTTGATAACGTCCCAGGCACAGGCCTAATTTTAAGTGAGGCCGGCAGAAACGACTTAGCACAGCAAGTATTTACCTATGCGGGCGATTTTTTAGCCTCTGATGAATACATTAGCAAAGAGTCATCAACCACGTTTTTAACGGGTTTCAAAGGCTGTAAGTCATTAGTAAGCTTAACAGCGCGAGTTGGTGGTGATACAGCAAGTGCGGCTAATAAATGTTTAACCATACTTAATACGCTTGATGATGGCGACATACGCACGCTAAGTAATAGCTCATCAATTACGGCGCATAATCAAGTAATAGTATCGCTAATTGAAGGCGGCTTAGCGGAGCAAGTGGCCGGTGTACACAATCAACTACTTAGCTATATTGCACTAGATGAAGATACCGAAGACAGATTTGAAGCCCGCCTAGAAACCTTAGGTTACTTAGTTAATGCAAACCAAACATCGCTTGCAAGCACCACTTTAAATGATGCAATTACAGAAATAACACCTGCGTTAAATGAGTTAACAAGCGATCAGCTAGAAACTATTTTAGCCGCTGTTAAAGCCGAAGTAATTGGTTTAGAAGAAGCTCAAACAGGTGAATTTTTACGTTATTCTATGCTTTCAAGTATGGGTTCAAACGCAGCGAACATTAGCGACTTTTCAGCAAATTATAGTAATGCAAAAACACAAGCTAGCACGCTTTTAAATACGCTTGAGCCTCTTATTTTGGGCTTTGCCGATACAATTATTGCCGACAACATGGCAGACTTAGTTAACAGTTTTACGTTAATTAACGATATTAGCAAAGCACAAAGCTTAATTAGTAACGGGGTTAATGGCGAAGCCGATCAGCTTGAGCTTTACATAGGCATGACCAACTTAGTCGCCTCTCGCGATGACTTTAGAGGCATAGCGATAGCAAGCGTAGATACCGACCACGACGGCTTACCTAACTTCTTTTTACCTAACACCAGCGATGAAGACATAGCCTTAGCAGGATTAATTGCCGACCAAGATGCCGATAACGATGGCGTCATTGATAGCGAAGACACTACCCCACTAGGTATTTAAATAAGAGCCGTAATAAATGCAGACACCGACTACCCTCGCGTGTCTGCTTTTGCTTTCTCAGGGTGTATACGCCGCAGAGCAGCAACAGCAGACCGAACCAAAGCCACAGCCATGTAACGAACTTAAAGATGAGCAAAAAGAGCGCTGTGAAGCACTTGAGCATATTGAAGTAAAAGGCCAGTACATAGGCATAGAAGTACCCGAAGTTATTGGGCGTTCTTATTTAAACCGTGATTTTATAAACGCCACACCTAAAGGCAATGGCGATATAAATGAGCTAATTGCATTGCTCCCTGGCGTGCAGCTAAGTAACGAAGCGTACTCTATTGGTAGCTTAGCTGAGATCAGCGCGCCAGAAATATCAATCTCAGGGGCGCAGCCTTGGCAAACAGGGTTTTCGTTAGATGGGTTAAATTACAATAACCGTATAGACCCAGCAAGCAGCAGCCGATTAAGCTCTTCATCAGACGATGTGTCGGGTGGCGTACAAAGTATGAACGTGAACTCCGATATAGTTGAATCAATCACAGTTTACGACCATAACATACCGGCTGAATTTGGTGGTTTTTCGGGTGGTATTGTTGATAGTAAAACCAAAAGCGTATTTGCAAACAACAGCTTTAGTTTTGGCGTGCGGGGGAATCAAAGTAGCTGGGGGAGTTATCATTTTATTGAGGCTGATCAAGACAGTTCACAGCAAAATGTTGACCAAAGTACTCTTGAAGAGCCTAAATACGAAAAAATTAGCTATAACCTGCGTGCTAATAAACAAATTAATGAGCGCCATGGATTAATGATGAGCGTTAATTACTTAACCAGCGACATCAGCGATTTATCGCTAGGGGAAGTAAAAACCCAAAGCAGAACAAACATAAATGCGATTGTGAAGTATGGCTACCGAAATGGCTGGGTAGATGCACTAGATTTAACACTAATGTACTCCCCCTACGAAGTTGATAACTTTATAACGGATGCCAAAGACAGTGACTTTCATTTAGAAGGCGGTGCTATTGGCGCCGTTGCGGCATTAACCGAGCATTTTGACTTTGCATCGTGGCACAGTAATCTTAATTTTAGTATGAGTGACAGCAGCCGAGAAGGCCCAGCTCACTTTTATAGCTGGCTACAAGCCAAAGGGAAAGATTGGGGGCAATACGCCGACCAAGGCGATGCGCAAACTCGTTACTCTCGCCAAGGGGGATATGGCGCCCTAGATAATACCCAATACACCACCAGCTGGAAAAACACCCTTGATTTTAAAACGCTGGAGTTTGCAGGCACTGAGCACCGCATTAAAGCCGGTATTGAACTTATTCGCCAAGAAGTAGAACGCGAACGCATACAAAATAGCTACAGCTACGACTCCCCTATTATATGGTCTAGCGCGAGTACGCCACTTAATTGCAGCGGTTACACACTTGATTGCCAAGCACTTCAAACCACTATTTCTATTGATGAGTTAGCAGCACAACTTGGTGGCGAAATTGATTTTAATAATCAATCGCACATTACTGCCTATACAAATAATGTAACCGCTACAGCGCAGTATTTTAATGGCCGTTTAGTCACCCCTGCCGAATACATTAACGTAACACTTAATCGTGCCTCGTTTTATGTAACCGATAGCATCACATTAGGGCAGCTAAACCTAAACTTAGGTATGCGCTACGAATATGATGACTTTTTAGCAAATCATAATATCGCGCCACGTATATCGCTGGGTTACGACGTATTTAACGACAACCGCACTATTATTAGTGCAGGCGTTAACCGCTATTACGACTCTGCCATTATTGGTTATAAAGTCAAAGAACAGCAGCGTTTTTCATATCGAGAATACCGCCCAATTGAAAACGGTTACCTGCAAGGGTGGCTACCTTCTAACTATACTGGCGCGTTTAAGTACCGCTTTGATGATGTAAACACCCCGTACGATGACGAACTCGCATTAGGTATTGCACATTCATTTGAAAAAGCAGGTAATGTATCGCTTAAATATGTCAAACGTAAAAAGCATCAGCAATTTTCTCAGGTTACCGATGAAGAAGCAGGTAGCGATGGCTATAAATATATTCGTATGACCAACGAAGGTGATGGTAGCTCAGAGCGCTATTCTATTTCGTGGAGCGCGCAGTTTGGTAGCCATTCATTATGGGCTAACGCCTCATACGCTGAAAACAAAGTCTCTAACGACGACTACAATGCCACTGCTGAAAATACCCCCCTTGACGAACTCGTTTACTACGTAAATGCAAGTGGCAGCGGCGAGCTTGTAACGCTTGGACAACTTGATCAAATTCGTACAAACTTTGGCACTCCGATTACCGGTGCGCTAGGTTGGAATGTTGATTGGAGCAATTCATTAAGCACAGGGCTTAACGTAACCTTCAGTGATAGCTACACCAGCGCAGTGAGTACCGGCGCAAGCGAAAGCATAGGCCTTGAACAGAGCTGTGCAAATTGTCCTGCAGAATCAACACTTGTTGATGTATACGAAGAACAAGAAATTCGTGCCAGAACCATGTTAGGCCTTAGCCTGCGCTATAGCCACAACCTAACAAAAACCCAGTCAGTTGAAATAAGAGCAGATATTTCTAACTTGTTGAATGCACGTACTTACACAGTAAACGAAGGCGCATCTGGTATTGAGCCTGGGCGTATGTTCTGGCTAGGAGTTAGCTATAACTATGATTAGGTTATTAAGCATTTTTTTTCTGTGCTCATTTAGCTTAAACGCCACACCAACAAGTAGCCACGATTTACGCTCACTGTATAGCAAAGGCCAAGCACACTGGCCTGCTATTCAAACCAGTGATGGCAGAAGCGTTGAGCCCATGTCGCTTTTGCCTGTAGCCTCGCCAAAACCTGAGCATGTTGCTTTAGGTGACAAGCTCTTTCATGATGTGCAGCTCTCGCGTAATAATACCGTTAGCTGCGCAACCTGCCATGAGCGCGACAAAGGCTTTCATGATGGCCGCACAACCGCAGTGGGTATTGATGGGAAAATAGGCACACGCAATACCCCTGCAATTTTTGGTATAGATCAGTGGCAAAGTTTTTTTTGGGATGGTCGCGCTAAAACAGCTGAGCAACAAGCACTTATGCCCATTAGCAACCCAATTGAAATGGACTTAGATCCACAAAAAGCTTTAATGCGGGTCAATAAAGATAAAAGCTATACGGCATTTAATAAAAGTGCTTTTAATTCAAATACGCTCTCTATGGCACAAATGGCAGAAGCCCTCGTAGCTTTTGAGCGAACACTCATTGCACCTAATACTCGCTTTAAATCATTTATTAATGAGGTTCAGAGTAATCCAAAAAAAGCGCTTAGACGTTTATCCGATAATGAATTAAACGGATTACATTTATTTAGAACCAAAGCAAAATGTATGACTTGCCACAATGACGCACTATTAAGTGACAACCAATTTCATGGCACTGGCCTTCATTATTACGGCCGTAGTTTTGAAGATAAAGGGCGGTTTAATTTTACAAATAATCCAAGTAATATAGGGTTATTTAGAACCCCTTCTCTACTTGGTTTAACTGAAACATTTCCTTGGATGCACAATGGGCTTTTTGATGACCTACTAGGCATAGTAAACATGTACAACCATGGTGGAGCAAGACCTAAGCCTAGGAAAAGCCAATTAAACGATCCACACTTTCCTAAAACGACGAAACTGTTAAAACCATTAAAACTCACCAAGCAAGAGCGTTTAGATCTTGTTGCATTTTTACGGATTTTATAAGTTTTGTAATTGCTCTATCAACCATTTATGAATAGGGCTGTTATTAGTACGCGGGTGCCATGCGGCTATTACTTTAAATGTAGGGGGCAGAGCTTCTATTTTTAGCTGTTTAACTTTGCTGTTTGGTAATAATCTTGATGGGTAAAACGCGAGCATATCGGTTGTATGTAAAATGTCGGGCACCGCAGAAAAACTTGGTACCGACATAACAATATTACGTTTTAGCCCTTGGCTTTCAAACCACTGATCGTGCGATCCGCGTAAATTAGCGCGCGATGGCGATACAACTAGCTGAGGATGCTTTGCAAATTGCGCCAAGCTCAAAGGCTCCGTATAAGTGCTGTTACCAACACCAGAAATACACAAATGCTGCTCTTCAAACAAAGTAATATAAGAAAGATTGTCGGGTATAAATTCCGGAAAGCTAATCAGCAAATCAAGCTCGCCTGCTATTATAAGTTGATTAACGTTATCGGATGCAAAGTCGCGCACTATCAGCTTTAAACCGGGGGCTTCGCGGCGAGTAATATTAAATAATTGCGGCAATAAGGCCTGCGTGGCGTAGTCGGTTGCGCTTATGGTAAACACACCTTTATAAGTTTGCGGGCTAAACTGCTCGGGCTCTAGTAACGACTCTAATTGCTTTAAAATATTATTAATAGGTGCCTTGAGCCCTTGCGCTTTAGGAGTAGCAACCATGTTATTGCCTTGGCGAATAAACAAGCGATCGTCAAATAAGTCTCGTAGTTTTCGTAGTTGCTCACTAATGGCTTGTTGCGTTAACCCCATTTTTTTGGCTACTTGCGAAAGATTTTGCAGTTCTAATAAGCTACTGAGTACTCTTAACTGCTTTATATCGAGCCGACTAATACCATTCATAATTGTATGCTGTACAAAAAAGTGTTGTTTCAAATTGTATCCTTAAATCTCTATGCTGCCAATGTTACTTAACCACTATTTAAGCCTTTGTTTGCTTTATAAGAGAATTTAAAATGAAATCAGAATTAGTTAATACCGCTCCTTTATTCTCATCAATTGAGCTTGGCCCTTTTACACTTAAAAACCGTATTGTGATGCCACCTCTTACTCGCTCTCGCAGTACTCAGCCTGGCAATATTCCTAATGAATTAATGGCTGAGTATTACTCGCAGCGTGCATCGGCTGGTTTTATGGTTACCGAAGGCACACAAATAGAGCCTCGTGGGCAAGGTTACGCTTGGACCCCAGGTATTCACTCGCAAGCACAAATTGAAGGCTGGAAAAAAGTAACACAAGCAGTACACGCTAAAGGCGGTGTTATTTTTGCTCAGCTTTGGCATGTAGGGCGCGTATCGCACACCACGCTACAACCAAATTCAGGTAAACCGGTTGGCCCTTCAGATATTATTGCTGAAAACGTAAAAGTATTTATTGAAACCGCACCTGGTGAAGGCGTATTGGCTGACCCAAGTGAGCCCCGAGCATTAAGTACTACTGAGGTTGGCGAGCTAGTAAACATGTATGCGCAAGCTGCACGCAATGCTCTAGAAGCTGGCTTTGATGGTGTGGAGCTTCATTGTGCTAACGGGTATTTAGTTAATCAGTTTATTTCTGAGCATACTAATAACCGTGACGATCAATACGGTGGAACGCTTAGTAATCGCCTGCGATTTTTAAAAGAAATAGTTGAAGCGGTAAGTGACGTTGTAGGCGCAAACCGTTTAGGTGTTCGCTTTGCTCCTTTATTTGAAAGCACAGATGAAACACGAGTGTATTTAGGGCTTGTTGAATCAAACCCTCATCACACTTATATCCAAGCCGTTAAATTACTTGAGCAAGCGGGTATTGCTTACTTATCGATTGCTGAAGCTGATTGGGATAACGCTCCCGATTTACCACTAGAGTTTTATAAAGCAGTACGAGCTGAATTTTCAGGTCGCATTATTTATGCAGGTAAATACACAGTAGAAAAAGCGGTACGTATTTTAGGTGAAGGTTACGGTGATTTATTTGCATTTGGTCGCCCATTTATAGCTAACCCTGATTTACCAGAGCGTATAGCAAATAATTGGACGTTTAACGAGGCCGATGCAGCCACTATGTATGGCGGCACCGAAGTAGGTTATAGCGATTATCCTTTTTATCAAAAGTAATTAACCTGCAAAGCCAAGGAAGGCTTAATTACTAATTTCATATCCATTTTTTGTGACACGACTAATCATTTTGATATATTAAAACGTTCCTAAAATCGTCAAAAACTAGAGATTATGTCAAGAACCGTCAGTAAAATGTAAAAAGCTGTAAGCATAACTCCGTTTGCTGTTGTATGTCAGTTAACATTCAGTTTGAGCCGCTAGTATTGAACCCAGTTATGTAAAAACATAAACGAGGCAATACTATGAAACTTACTTTTTTACTACCTGCCCTGCTCGCCATTGGCACAGTATCAGGCTCTGCGCTTGGAGCACAAAACGAGCGAGAGAATGATAAAAGCTTTAAACGTGACCACGAAAAACGTGTTGAATATAAACGCGATGAACGCCGCCATGAAAAAAAGCAGCGTATTGAACATAAAAAAGAAAAACGAGAAGACCGTAAGCAAGACAAACGTAAACTTGCTAAGTACAAACAGGAAAAGCGTGAACTACACCGCTACAACCAGCGAAAATATAACTACTTAACAAGCCATCACAATTCAGTCGCTTACAGACAAAATCGATTTATAAACCATTTACCACGCAATAGCGCATCAATCAGATTTAATGGTATTTCGTTTACGTTTAACGACGGCCTTTATTACCGTAAAGCTAAAAGAGGCTATCATGTTGTTAAACCACCTAGAGGCCTGCGTATAAATACGCTACCAAGAAATTACAGGCATTTTAAACACCATAATACGACTTACTACACTTATCAAAATGTGTACTACATTGCGGATAATGATGGTTATACGGTTGTTGATGAGCCATCAACTCGCCTTAATCAGGCAGTAAAAGTGGGTAATGTGAATGACTATAGCTTGGGCCAAACTTACGACTCACTGCCTCAGGCTGCACAGGCCGTAATCATTAACTCACAGCAGTATTTTAAATACGGCGATATTTATTTTTTACCGCAAATAAGTGGTGACGACATAAAATACCTTGCCATTAAGCTAGGTTAAACTCGCTATAAATTAAAAGGCCTTACTGTAAATAGTAGGGTCTTTTTCATTCCCCTCCGTAGGTAGTAATTTACAGCAATAAAATCAATTCTCTCTAAACATTAACATGTCTTAGTATTTGTAAGCTTTTTTGTTAAACTAGCTCGCATATTAATAGTGAGAGTGTATTTATGTCGGGTGAGTTTCCACGTGCTGGTTTTTGGCGCCGTTTTGCGTCGTTGGTCTACGATACGTTAGCCATTATTGCGTTTGCGATGTTAACTGTAGTGCTGTATTTATTTGCAGTACAGGGGTTTATTTCTCTCGATGTAATTAGTTTAAATGGCGCAGAGGATGTATCTGCATTTATTCAAAATTCAAATCTTCTTTCGGGTATTCGTACCGCTCTTTTAATTATTGTTAGCTTAGTATTTTTTGGCTACTTTTGGACTAAAAGCGGGCAAACCATTGGCATGCGTGCATGGCGTTTAAAAGTACAAACTCTTGAAGGTAATTTAATTAGCTGGCCGCAATCAATTATCCGCAGCGTTAGCGCTTTACTCGGTCTAGGTAATTTGGTGGTGTTAGTCGATTTTAAAAACAAAAAAGCACTGCAAGATTACATCTCTAAAACAGAAGTTATTGCACTTACTAAAGAAGAAAACAGACGTATTTATAGTGAGCTTGATTAATACCAGCTTTCCAAAACTGGTAATTAAAAAGCAAAAAGGGTGACTACTGGTCACCCTTTTTAATGCTTTGAATAGGTACTCTATACCCGTTTATTCATCAAATATGTCGCAAAGCCTATAAATATAATACTGGGCAATACCGCACCTATAATGGCAGGTATTTGGTAAACCATAACTACAGGGCCAAATATTTCATTAGTTAAATGAAACACGATCCCCGTTACAACACCCATAATAATACGTGCGCCCATAGTAACGGTACGCAGCGGGCCAAATATAAACGAGAGCGCCACCAGCAGCATTACCGCTACAGATACAGGCTGCATAAGCTTACGCCACAGAGCGAGCTCGTAGGTACTGGTGTCTTGTTCGTTTTGCTCTAAGTAAGTTAAATACGACCATAGCCCAGTAAATGAAAGTGACTCTGGTTTTACCGAAACAACCCCTAACTTTTCAGCGGTCAATTGTGAAGGGTAAAACTCTTCTGGTAGTTGCTCTGTTGTGGTTTTTTCGCTCGTAATAATAACCTTATTTACATCACGAAGTAGCCAGCCTTCTTTTCGGCTCAGTGCATCTTTTGCTTTAGTGATTTGGGTAAGCTCTAACGATTTGTCAAAGTGGTACATGTGTACCCCGTTGAGCCTGCCGTTTTCGTCAACATCTTCAATATTAATAAAATTGCTGCCGTCTTTAGCCCATACACCTTTTTGTGTGTTAAATACATCGCCGCCATGTATTGCTTGGTTACGCATTTCTTTGGCGTGTAATTGCGCTTCAGGTGCACCCCATTCGCCAAGTGCCATCATGCATACAGCCATAAATATAGCCGTTTTCATTACAGAGCCAATTATTTGTAAGCGCGACATACCAGCCGCTTGCATCACTACCAGCTCACTGTTTGAGGCAAGTGCCCCCAACCCCGTTAAGCCACCAATTAGCGCAGCCATCGGAAAAAACACCACTAAATCGCCAGGTATTGTGTAAAGCGTGTAAAGCATTGCGGTCATTAAATCGTAACTGCCACGCCCTACCGACTTTAGCTGGTCGATAAACTTAATTAAGGTGCTAATACCAACAAGTACCAACAATGCAAAGCCGGTAGTTTGTAAAATACTGCGGCCTAAATACCAATCAAGCGTTTTCATCATGAGCCTAACTCCCGCTTAGTTACAACGGCTTTAAGCCAAGCGCCCAGCGGCCGCCCTTTTATAATTAATAATCCACCTATAAACAAGGCACTTAGGTGAATCCACCACAAGCCAATTGAAGGCGGAATTTTGCCATCTTCAACTGCAAATTTAGCGGCATTTAGTAAAATAAAATAGCCTAAGTACAAGCTTATAGCAGGCACTAGTTTTGCAAATTTACCTTGGCGAGGATTAACCACACTTAGCGGTACTGCCAGTAAGGTAAGTAACGGAATTGATAATGGAATAGCGAGTCGCCACTGCCATTGAGCAATAGATTCAGGAGTATTAATGGCGAGTAATTGATTAGTAGGCACAGCCTCTAATTTACGGCGTTGGTGCTCTATTTCTTGTTCTCGTATTTGTACGCTGTAACCATCAAATTCTGTTAAGTTAAGTGCAGGCGTTGTGCCATCTGTTTCGTAACGTTTACCGTCTGTTAGCACGAGCTGTTGCTCACCATTTACTGCTTCAACCACAACACCTTGCTCTGCATATACTAAGCGCGCTAGGTTGCCTTTTTCGCTATCGGGTAACTGTGCAACAAATACCTTATTGAGCTCTTTGCCACCCTTTTCAATATTATGAATAAACACCACGGCTTTTTCGTTACCGGTTTCTTGGAACCGCCCAGCTCTGAGTGCGGATAGCCCCGCATCGGCTTTGGCTTGTTCTTTTAATTGATACTCTTGCTCGCTTGCCCACGGCGCTATATACATAGTCAGTGCTGCGGCTAATATAGCAAGCCCTACACTTGATATAAGTGTTACGCGCACAACATACCATTCACTTACGCCACAGGCTTTAAGTACGGTCATTTCGCTATCGGCGTAAATACGGCTGTAGGCTAAAATAATGCCTAAAAATATACTCAGCGGAAGTATTAGCGAGGCTAGTTGTGGAAGTTTTAGTGCAATCATCGATAGCACTAATTTAGCAGGAATGCTGCCCTCAGAGGCATCACCTAAAATACCAACTAACTTTTGTGACAAAAATATTGTCATCAAAGTTAAAAATACGGCGACCTGCGATTTTAAAACCTCAGCGGTCAAATAACGGAAAATTAGCAATGCTCGCCCCTGTTAAACATGGAATTTCACTACGATAGTGAGAATTGAATAGTTAAATAGCTATTTTACCCAATTAATACCGGCAAATAGGCTATTATTATAAGCCATCAAAATTAATTATCCTACCTAAGTGCACGATATAATGTTGCATTAGTAGCCCTTAAGCATATAAAGTTCAATTACACAGTAAGAGTCTAGGGCCTGTTTATCTTTCGAGGTTAAATTTGCAGCAGTACGTTTGGTATTTAGGTAAGGCAGAGCCTATGTAGTGTGGTTATTCCCCATAAATAGGCGATAACGCAGCATAAATGCCAAACATGCGCTGCCCGAAGGGTTCTGCCTAGGGGCAATTTACTCTTTGTTGCTCGGTTTTTACTTAGCCCACTAAGTTACACACCTCGCGCCGCGATTAAATAGCCCCTAGATTGAACAAATTTTAATCCTGAAAGGTCAACAGGCCCTAACAAAATCAGCTAAAATAAGAATTATCCTTACATAAGTTACGTAGATAAGACTAGAAAATACTTTTTTAGCCCCAACTTACTAACTTAAATGACTCAAAATCAGGAGTGACAATGGAATTTAACGTAAAAAGTGGTAGCCCAGAAAAACAGCGCAGCGCATGTATTGTGGTTGGCGTTTACGAGCCACGTAGGTTATCCCCCATTGGTGAACAACTCGATAAAATTAGCGATGGTTATATCTCTAATTTACTTCGCCGTGGCGATTTAGAAGGTAAGCCAGGCCAAGTTTTATTATTGCATCATGTACCAAACGTATTAAGCGAGCGCATATTGCTTGTTGGTTGTGGCAAAGAGCGTGAGCTTGATGATAAGCAATATAAACAAATTATTTCTAAAACTATTAATACCTTAAACGAAACGGGCTCTATGGAAGCAGTTTGCTTTTTAACAGAGCAACACGTTAAAGGTCGCGACACTTACTGGAAAGTACGTCAAGCAGTAGAAACAACACAAGATTGCTTATACACGTTTAACCAATTAAAAAGTAAAAAAGTAGACCCTCGTCGTCCACTTCGTAAAATGGTGTTTAACGTACCAACTCGACGCGAACTAACGATTGGCGAAAGTGCTATTGAGCATGGTTTAGCCATTGCCGCAGGTAGTAAGCTGTGTAAAGACGTGGCTAATATGCCACCAAATATTTGTAACCCAGTGTACTTAGGGGAACAAGCACAAGAGCTGGCAACTAATTTTGACAATATCACCGTTGATATTATTGGCGAAAAGCAAATGGCAGAACTAGGTATGAACTCATACCTAGCTGTTGGCCGCGGTAGTGATAACGAATCAATTATGTCGATTATTAACTACAAAGGCGCCGCTGACGACCAAGCCCCTATTGTACTTGTTGGTAAAGGCTTGACGTTTGACTCAGGCGGTATTTCATTAAAACCAGGCGAAGGCATGGATGAGATGAAATACGACATGGGCGGCGCTGCTGGTGTTATTGGTGCAATGCGTGCACTTGCACAAATGCAATTGCCGATTAACGTTATTGGTGTTTTAGCTGGCTGTGAAAACATGCCTGGCTCAAACGCATATCGCCCGGGTGATATTTTAACAACAATGTCGGGCCAAACAGTTGAAGTGTTAAACACCGACGCTGAAGGTCGTTTAGTATTGTGCGACGCACTAACGTACGTTGAGCGCTTTAACCCAGATACTGTTATTGACGTGGCAACACTGACAGGCGCTTGTATTGTAGCCCTTGGCGCGCATGCAACTGGTTTGCTATCAAACCATAACCCACTTGCACACGATTTGTTAAAAGCGTCAGAGCAAAGTGGCGACCGTGCATGGCAGTTACCGTTATGGGATGACTATCAAGATCAACTAGATAGCCCATTTGCTGACTTTACAAACTTAGGTGGACGCTCTGCAGGAACAATTACTGCGGCATGTTTCTTGTCTAAATTTACTAAAAAGTATAATTGGGCGCATTTAGATGTTGCTGGTACAGCGTGGCGCAGTGGCGCTAAAAAAGGCGCAACGGGTCGCCCTGTTCCAATGCTTACTCAGTATTTACTAAATAGAGCTGGTGTAAGTGAAGCAGCTCAAGATTAAACGTTTAGTTTAAATTAATATCTGTTTATAAGGCGCCGTTTGGCGCCTTATTTATTTGTGTATTAATTGAAGCAAACCCCGTTATATGGCAAAATCTGCCTCTTAATTTATGTATATCAATTTGGTATACATTCAATGTCATGGGAAACCCCGATACAATGAACATGAACGCTAAATTTTTCGTTCTAAAGCAACAAGATGAGTTAACAGCTAAGGCTGACGATCATTTTGCTTTGGCTGCTCAAATTGCGGCCGATCAGTATCGAAATGGGCAGCGTGTGTTTATTTGTGTTAACGATAATGAAGCAGCCTGTGCCATTGATGAAATAATTTGGGCATTCGATCCAGATAGTTTTGTGCCACATAATTTACAAGGTGAAGGCCCTAAAGGCGGCGCACCTGTAGAAATTGGTATTACGCCACCTGTTGGCAATCGTAAAGTTTTAATTAACTTGGCTACTCAGTTACCGGATTACATTCGTCGGTTTAACCAAGTTTTTGATTTTGTACCCGTAGAAGCAGCTGCTAAACAGGCAGCCCGCGAGCGTTTTAAAAAGCTACGCCAACTCGGTGCCAATCTCACCACGCAAGATATTAATAGCTAGCCAATCAGGCAAACTAACCAACTAATTTAAGTACTTATTTAAGGTTCTGTGTAATGGATAAAACCTACAATCCGCAAGATATTGAACAGTCTCTATATCAAGACTGGGAACAAAAAGGCTACTTTAAGCCATCTGGCAAAGGCGTACCATATTCAATTATGATTCCGCCGCCAAATGTTACTGGTAGCTTACACATGGGCCACGCCTTCCAAGACACAATAATGGATACCCTAACGCGTTTTAAACGTATGCAAGGTAACAACACATTATGGCAAGTAGGTACTGACCACGCAGGTATTGCAACGCAAATGTTGGTTGAGCGTAAGCTTCATGCAGAAGAAGGTAAAACACGCCACGATTTAGGCCGCGAAGATTTTATTAATAAAATCTGGGAATGGAAAAAAGAATCTGGCGGCACTATCACCAAACAACTTCGTCGCCTTGGCGCATCGGTTGATTGGGATCGTGAACGCTTTACCATGGATGATGGTTTATCTGAAGCTGTTAAAGAAGTGTTTGTACGCCTTCATAAAGAAAACCTAATTTACCGTGGTAAGCGCCTAGTAAACTGGGATCCTAAATTACACACCGCTATATCTGATCTTGAAGTTGAAAACAAAGACAAAAAAGGCCACATGTGGAACTTATGTTACCCACTGGCTGATGGCGTTACAACACAAGACGGTAAAGACTACATAGTAGTAGCAACAACTCGCCCTGAAACCATGCTTGGCGACTCGGGTGTTGCAGTAAACCCTGATGACGAACGCTACACAGATTTAATCGGTAAAGAGATTTTATTACCAATCGTTAATCGTCGTATTAAAATTGTTGCTGACGAACATGCCGATAAAGATAAAGGCACGGGTTGTGTAAAAATCACCCCAGCGCACGACTTTAACGATAACGAAGTGGGCAAGCGTCATCAAATGCCGATGATCAACATTTTCGATAAAGACGCCGCTATTCTTACCCAAGGTGAAACATACACCTTTGACGGTAAAGAGCTTGAGTTTGATGCGCCAATTCCTGAGCGCCTACATGGACTAGATCGTTTTGCTGCGCGTAAAGCGATTGTGGAAGAATTTGAAGAACTAGGCCTACTTGAAAAAATTGAAGACCATGGTTTAACGGTTCCTTACGGCGATCGCTCTGGCGTTGTAATTGAGCCACTACTTACCGACCAATGGTATGTGCGTGTTGCACCACTTGCAGAACCTGCAAAAGACGCTGTTAAAAACGGCGATATTCAATTTGTACCTAAGCAATACGAAAACATGTACTTCTCGTGGATGAACGACGTACAAGATTGGTGTATTTCACGCCAGCTTTGGTGGGGTCACCGCATCCCAGCTTGGTACGACAATGAAGGCAACGTATTTGTTGGTCGCGACGAAGCTGAAGTACGCCGTGAAAACAACATTGCAGATGATGTTGCGCTTAGCCAAGACGAAGACGTACTTGATACGTGGTTCTCATCAGCGCTTTGGACATTTTCTACACAAGGTTGGCCTGAAAATACCGATGATTTAAAAACCTTCCACCCGTCTGACGTATTGGTAACTGGTTTTGATATTATATTTTTCTGGGTTGCGCGCATGATTATGATGACGCTGCACTTTGTGAAAGACGAAAATGGCAAACCACAAGTTCCATTTAAAACCGTGTATGTAACTGGCTTAATACGTGACGACAATGGCGATAAAATGTCTAAGTCAAAAGGTAACGTACTTGACCCACTAGATATGATTGACGGCATTGAACTTGAAGACCTAGTACAAAAACGTACTGGTAACATGATGCAGCCAAAACTTGCCGCCAAAATCGAAAAAGATACGCGTAAAGTATTTGCCGGCGGTATTGAAGCACACGGCACCGACGCACTTCGTTTTACCCTTGCTGCAATGGCGTCTACCGGTCGTGATATTAACTGGGATATGAACCGCCTTGAAGGTTACCGTAACTTCTGCAACAAATTATGGAACGCAAGCCGTTACGTGCTAATGAACACAGAAGAGCTCGATTGTGGTTTTGCAAACGATGCTGATAAAGAGTTCTCATTAGCTGACCGTTGGATTTTAGGTCAATACGAAGCTACCGTTAAAACCTACACTGAGCACTTAGATAACTACCGTTTTGATCTAGCTGCTAACACGCTTTACGAATTCACTTGGAATCAATTTTGTGATTGGTATTTAGAGCTAACTAAACCAGTATTGTTTAAAGGCAATGAAGCACAGCAACGTGGTACACGCCATACGTTAATAACGGTACTTGAAAGCTTACTGCGTTTAATGCACCCAATGATGCCGTACATCACTGAAACTATTTGGCAACGTGTTGCAGCACTTGCAGGCCTTGAAACAGAGAACACCAGCATTATGGTTCAGCCGTTCCCTGTATATAACGAGTCAAGCGTTGATGCTAAGGCAATGGATGACTTAGAGTGGGTTAAACAATTCATTTTAGCTATTCGTAATATTCGTGGTGAAATGGATATTAGCCCAAGTAAACCGCTTAGCGTATTACTTGCTAATGCATCAAGCGACGACGTGCGCCGCATTGAAGAAAACAAATCATTTTTAGCATCACTTGCAAAAATTGAAGAGTTTACAATGCTTGAAAACAAAGACGGGGCACCTGCATGTGCGACTTCTTATGTTGGCAACCTTGAGATCATGATCCCAATGGCGGGCTTAATTGATGTAGAAGCCGAGCTTTCGCGTATTAATAAGCAACTTGAAAAAGCAGAAAAAGGCCTAGCACAAGTGCAATACAAACTCGCTAACGAAAAGTTTGTTAATAACGCACCTGAAGCGGTACTTGCTAAAGAAAATGCAAAACTGGCTGAGTTTAGCGATGCTAAAACTAAGCTACTTGAGCAAAAAACTAAAATAGAAAGCTTATAAGCTTTCATAAAATGCCTATTAACATTATTTAATAGGCATTAAAAAAGCCGCTCACTTTAATTAAAGTGAGCGGCTTTTTTGTGCCCTGTGATTAACCACAAGACACTTCTACATTAAAATTTGTAGTTGTACTGAGCACCAACTAGTACTGCATTACCTTCTGACTCAAACTCAAATCCATCTTCTTCAAAGTTCTGAGTTTTACCACGGATAATACTTACACCAAGATCAACGTTAGAGCTTTGATCAATTGTGTAGTTACCACCGAATGAGAACCAAAAACGATCTGTATCTGGGATAGAGATCGACAGGTGATCTTGTGATACTGGAGACTGATCAAATGCAACACCGGCACGAAGTAATAAATCTTCGTTATATTGGTAATCTGAACCAACAGCGAAACGGTATGAATCAGAGAAGCTTTCATCTTTATTAAATGCGCTAAACTTATCGCCAGTTGGAGCTGTAACTTGTGCTTCTAATGAATCAAAGCTACTCCAACCTGTCCATAAAATACTGTAATGAAGACCAAGTTTTTCATCTAACTGATGAGAACCTGAAAATTCAGCTATTGCAGGAAGTGTAATATCAACAGATCCTGGAAGCTCAGTTCCAGACAAACCTTGTGGCGTAAAGTCTGTCATAGGTAACTGGTTAGAGTAAGTACCTTCAAATGTAATATCTGTTTCTGTACGATAATTAAAACCAAAACGACTGTTTTCATCTAATTGATACATTAAACCAATGTTCAAAGCATAGCCTGTATCATCACCTTCAAGATTTACAACTTCAGTTTGATCTGGAATAGGCAGCGGAGTTGTTCCTAGGTGACGCACAATAGTTGCATCAGCGTAAATTACATTTAAGCCAATACCATAGCTAAACTTTTCAGTAACTTTATAAGCAACGCTTGCATTTAAGTTAACGGTGAAGATTTCTGTTTTACCAGCAATCTGTCCTGCTGAGTAGTCATCGTCAAAGTCTGTTGATAAACCAAAGTTAGAAAATGCACCAAAACCAAGCGATACTTTATCGTTGTAAGGCATAGTAAAGTAAGCTGCTGGTACCACTGCACTTGGTGCAATGCTATCGTCATCTAATGAAGATTGATCAATACCAGTTGGCGCGCCTTCACCTTCTAAGCTTACATCTGGGATTACGCCAATAGCAGCAACACTTAGTTGCTTTTCTTTAAATAAAGTCATTAGTGCAGGGTTACGTGCAACTACAGACGCGTCGTCTGCGATAGAAGCTTCACCAGCGTATGCACGGCCTAAACCCGATGCATTTTGCTCTGATAATTGAAACGCAGCTGCAAAGCTATCAGCTGAAACAAATGCAAGCGAAGCTGCAATAAGAGTTTTAGAAAATTTCATTGTTGAGTCCTTAACCAAACTGACTGTCTGGGTACTATGTGTGTTGTTATTAGGATTTAAAACGTGATTACACTACCTTAATTTTTTGTAAAAAACTCTATGAATGCGTCAAAAGACAGTAAAAAACATGTTTTTTAACGACATTTTAACAACTATTTAAAACTCATCGGATGAGAAGTGTGGTATTAGAGTAAACACTCTAAATGTAATTAATTATCATTTAGATTGACTTGAAATTAGTAGCAACTTACACTCATTATAAAATCGCAATGGAAGTAAAACTGTGATCATTTTATTTATTATTACAGGGCTAATATTTTGTGGGGCGAGTGTGTTTTGCTTTTACAAAGCAAACTACTGCGCATGTACTCAAGCAGGACAATGCGATAACCCCGTAAACCATTATTGGCTAGGGGCAATGTTAAATGCGTTAATATCTTTAGCGCTGTGTTGTTTTGCATTGCACGTAGAGCTAGGCACTTTGTTATGGTTAACACTGATGGGAAATTGCTTTTTGGGTGCGTTTATTTCTGCAAAACAAACTAAAAAAAGGCAATGCAGTAAGGCTAATTCAACAAATGCTCTTTTAGCAGGCGAGACAAATTAATCTGATAATCAAGAGGCTTAACACTCGATAGTATTTTAAGCTCTTGGGTGTGCTCACTTAAATCGATGTCTTTCGGTGTAACATGATGATTGTGCTTAGCATTATAAAATAGCTTAATTTTAGGTTTAATAGGATTTAATACGTTCCCTTCAAGCACTAAAGCTAAACGTTCATTCGTTAATTTTACAATAGTTCCTACCGGATGAACCCCTAAACACTTTATAAAACGCTGTACTAACTCACCATCAAACAATTGCTTATTGGCTAATAAGTACCGCAATGCATTAATAGGCTCATCACCATCTTGGTGCATTCTATCGGCTGTCATAGCATCGTACACATCTACAATTGCCATTATACGCGCCGGGCGACTTAACTTTTCAGCCTGCAGGCCTCGCGGATAACCAGAGCCATCTAAACGCTCATGATGATTTACTATCATATCGAGCATAAGGGGAGTTATACCCTTCTCACCTTTAACTAAACCTAAACCTTGCGCAACATGCTTTTTAATTGCTGCTAGCTCGTTATTACTTAGTTTAGTTGGCTTGGAAAATATACCCTGCGGTAATTTAGCTTGGCCTAAGTCATGAAGTAACGCCCCCATTGCAAGCTCTTGTACAACAGCTTTTTCATACCCTAAGTATTTAGCAAATACAGCAGTAAAAATGGCGCAGTTGATCATATGCCGCCAGTTATAGCTATGTTTGTCTTTTATACGAGTAAGAATAGTCATAGCGTTAGCATTACGAAAGACTGAGCTGACTATCTCGCTGGCAATTTCATCAAGCACTTTTATATTAACACTCAGGCCAGATGTTAAATCGCCATATAATGATTGTAACTTTCGGCCATGCTGATCGTAATTGACACTCGCTTTAGCAAATTCTTGTTCAATTGAGATTGCTATAGGTGTTTTTTCGGCTTTTTGCTGGCTATTAGATGTTTTAGGTTTGCTTTGAGGCTTATATTTGGCAGGAACTGGGGCATCACCTTTAGCAAAATCTATAAGCAGCTCAAGCACCCCTTCAGAGACTAAACGCTTAATAATAGATTTGTCGCGCACTAAGCCACTGGTCTTAATTTTTATGCTATTGATCCCTTCATGTTGCTTAGTAACGCTATCAACGTACATACCAGGAGTAAGCTCAGATACGGGCAAAGTAATTAGCATAAAGGCGGGATTTTTCTATTAAGGAATATGTACCTTAAATATCATTAATTAAGCCTAAAAGTCTAGTTTTTGAGTTGTAAGTAGTGATATATAACTACAAAGGATTACTTGCTGTATCACTCTTATTAGCTGTAGTGGGTAACCTTATTTTATGGATAATTAAAACCCTCTTCTATTTTCTTAATAACCTACAACCATTTAGCACTTAAAAGACTATTTGAGTATTATTTTTAAGCTTTTAAACAAACTTAATTAACCTAATTTGAACATAATGTGGTTTTTTCTCGGTCTAAATATACACAACAGCTATAAAAATTTAAGAGCATCAACGTATATGACAAAATTAAACCACCCCGTATCAAACCTAAGTGTGGCTGCAATAAACACAGCCTCGCCTTTGGGTCATATACTAAAAATAGCCGCTCCGCTGCTCGATAGCCTATTGGGCATCAATAAGCTACGTGATATATACCTCTGTAATAATTTATCGGGTTTAGATAAACAAGAGTTTAGTGAAAAGCTGTTAAATGTATTAGGTATTAATGTGCTTGGTGCACAAGATGTTATTAACAAAATACCAAAGCATGGTCCTTGCATAGTGGTATGTAATCACCCTTATGGCATGATTGAGGGCGTAATTATTGCAAATTTACTCACCCATTATCGTAGCGATACAAAAGTAATGGCTAACGTGGGTTTAAAAATATTTAAAGAAATTAAAGACTATTTTATTTTTGCTAACCCACTAAAACCAAAAGCAGCCATTAATACCAGCTCAATAAAACAGTGTTTTAGTCATGTTAAAATGATGGCTTACTTGTGGTTTTTCCTGCGGGAAGAGTGTCATTTTTTCAATCAGAAAAACAACGTGTAACTGACGGGCAATGGAATCGCTTAACCGCTCAACTAGCTTTAAAAACACAAGCTCCTCTATTGCCTGTATTTATTAGCGGTCAGAATAGCTCAACCTTTTATAACTTGGGGCGTGTTTACTACCGATTTAGATTATTAATGCTAATACGCGAATTACTTAAAATTCAAAAAAGCTCTATTAGCTTAAGCGCTGGTAATTTACTTACACCCAAATTATTAAATAAGTTTGAAAAAACTGACGACATAAACGCACTTGCGCGCTTGCAATGTTACTTAAACGATGAGCGCTTTGTAACGCCTTGGCAAGAGGATAACCAATCAACACAGCTCAAAGCCATTATGCAGGAAGTTGATAAAACAAAAATGAAAAATGAGCTTGCCAACTTGCCAAGCGAGCAGCACTTATTAGACTTTAAAAGTTACTCCGTTTATTACGGTTATCAAGATCAAATACCTAATTGTGTTGCTGAAATAACACGCCTTAGAGAAATAACCTTTCGTACATTAAACGAAGGAAGTGGCGAGCCATGTGATACCGATAAGTTTGACGCAACCTACATGCATTTATTTATTTTTGATCATAAAAATGAAGAGATCATTGGAGCTTATCGAATTGGACAAACTGATTTATTACAAAAAAATAGCGACGTGAGCGCCCTTTATTTATCGCAAATGTTTAATTTTGAACCCTCTTTTATTAATCAACAACAGCCGTGCTTGGAAATGGGTCGCTCGTTTATAGTTCAAAAACATCAAGGCAGTTACCATGGCTTATTACTGCTATTTAAAGGGATTGGTGCGTTTATGGCGCAAAACCCACGTTATAGGACTTTATATGGCACGGTTTCATTAAGTAAGCTTTACGACCCTCGTTCTGTCGCAATTATTGACCATGCTATGGTTAATAATAAACAAGGTGTTAGCGCCAATACGCCTTTTAATAATAAAATTCATCCAGAGTTTGAAGACTTCATTAATGATCACACGTTAAACATAGATCATGTATCAACATTGGTTATGGGAATAGAAGAAGATAAAAAAGACATACCGATTTTATTAAAGCAATATCATAAGCTAGGCGCTCAATTTCATTGTATGGCATTGATAGCAATTAATCACACCCCAGGATTACTTTTAAGTGTGCACCTACCAAGCGCGCCTGAAAAGCTACTTAAGCTCTATCTTGGCGATAAAAAAGATGGTTATATAAATCACTTATAATTTTTATCGCTGTATTAATACAGCAGGTAAAATACAGTTAACAAAAAAGTCGATGTAATTAATGACATCGACTTTTTTGTTTTTAATTATGTAATAGTTATAGCTATAAAAATATTTAGTTAAGCTGCAGCCACTTTTAAACAACCAATGCTACTAATGAGCTGAGACTGCTTATCAAAATAATTAAAGCGTATAGTGTTACCAACTTTAATATGACTAATACTGACCGTCATTGCATCTTCTCTTAGCATGTTTACGCCATATTGCCCTTGTTCGGCTTTACTGTAATGAAATGCTAAAAACTGCTCACTTGTGGGATGCCTTACGTCAATAAGTTGCTTAAATTGTTGTTTACGCTTTTGTGTAACTGTTTCTAGCTCAACGCCAGATGACGTTGCAAGCGATTCAACTTGGCAATCGATTAATTGTTTTGTGTCCCACCGAACAAAAACGATGTGACTATTATTTAGGGATAATTTATCCGGAAAAATACACAATTTAAAAGGCGCATAACCCGATAAATCCATATTTTGTAACTGAGCCAACACAGGAGTTTTATTACTCAGTAAATGCGGTATTAAAAGGCCTCTACTGTGCTTTACCGCAGTTGTGTCGAATACACTTTGATAATCGTTTAATAAAGCTAATGTTTGCCCCCAATGCGATACACCAAGCCAAGTACCTCCCCCTTGCGGATCGATAGGGTAAATTGCGTTACCTGTGTGCTTACTTGGAGCGATTGCCGTTTCTCGTGTTTTTTGCTCATCGCGATTTAAAAATAGCTCGTAGCCATCATCAGTTAAAAAGTAACTTAACGTGCACATTTTAATTTTGCATCGATTTTGGTTGTGCTGGCTGGCTATTTTCTCTTAAAAAGGTAGCTGTACTTGGTGCTAAACCAAAGCTTTGATCGAGCTGCGACTTTTGAGCAAAAGAAATTTGTGAAATCATCGCGTAATGGTGCACAGCGTGACTGCCTACAAAAATAAGCTCTCGCGCAAGTGATGTTGTTACTGTTTGTACATTTTTGCTTTTAATCGAAACTTCACTTGAAAGTGATAACGGTTTATTAAAATCATCTGGACTTAGCTGCTCAACCCACGTTGTTATTTCGGCAATTTTTTTATTGCAGCAGTTGGAGAGTTTTCAATATCTCCTCCTCTTAAGCGGCAATCATAATCTACTTTTTGCGTGCTAAAGCCGGTCATTAAAGATTGATAATGATCGATAATATGTCGCATATGAGATCCTGCCGAGCTAATAAAGTTAGGAGTAATGACTTGGGAATAGTCCTCTTTAGTTACACCTTCAAGATAAGCGTGTCCTTGAGCTAGTATCTCTAATTGACTATTTAACATTGAATCGGTCTTCCTCATTTATCACTAAATCTTATATGTAAATAATTACAACATGATTTTTGGATGCTAATTTTGCATTGTATAAATAACTAGAAAGCTGTTTTTTAAAATTAACTTTCAAAGTTTATTCAGTAAGTGCATTTTTAAATACAAAAGTAATTAATGAGAAGCTAGATAATGTAGGAGGGGATAATTAATAAATGTAAAAGCAAATGGCGCTCTCGGTAGGGATCGAACCTACAACTCAGCCTCCGGAGGGCCACGTGATATCCATTTCACCACGAGAGCACATTTGTGCCGCCACACCAACTCGCGATATCAGTGCTTTAGCACCCACAATGATAAAGAGATCTTCAAATAAATACCAGTAACATCAGCTTATATGCTTATTAATTAAACTCTTTTAAATAAAACACTTCACAATGGCTTAAAAACAGGCTATTTATTCTAATTAAATAAAAAACAGTAACGGTTTAGCAACATTGAAACTATGATTGTCACTGTACAGATCGGTTTAATACGAGGAAATAATGATGAGTTTAATGTCTACTGAGCAAGTTGCTGAGTTTTTAGGTGTAAAAGCAGAGCGTGTAAAACGTCTTGCTAGAGAAAGTTTATTAATTGCTAAATCAGAAAATGAAAATGGCGAACCACAATTTGATACAGGTGAAGTAACAAAGTATAAAGAGCTTGCTGAACGCTTTGGTGGCCTTTAGCCTTTATACAAAAGTACTATTAACGAGTTTAGTTAGCTGCGCACGTAACATTGCAGATTCATTAGTTATGCTGCGCTCCTCATACCAGCCAATACATAACACCAAAAACAACAGCTTATAACAATTCAGCTTGGCCATTGAAGGGCTAAACGAGCTTTTTTTATCGACGCTATTTCTATAGTTGTTCAGCAACTCTTTTTTACTTTGCTCGTTAAGGTCAAAGCTCACAGCAAGGGCAGCTAAATCAAAATACACATCGTTAGTTTGCGCGTATTCAAAATCAATTAAATACATACCTGAAGCATTTACAATAATGTTATCTTTTACCAAATCGTTATGGCAAAAGCCTTCATTAAATGGCATAGCCGCAACTGCTTTGAGTACATGCTCTATTTGAGATTTGTATTGTGTGTATACATCGGTGTTTTGATAAAAATACAGCTCTTTAGCTATGTCCATTGGCGTGGTAAACACATTGTACTTATGCACTTGAGCAAGCTTATTAATAAAGCTAAGCGTTATATCCGATTGCGCGCTTTTGCCTTCGATATAATTAAATACCGCACGGCCGTTTTCTTTATCAAGCCAAATAGGCGCTGGACATATATTAAGGTCACTTAAAAAACGCTGTGCTTCAAGGCCGATATTTGGCCAGTGGCTTTTATAACATTTTAATAAATACCCTTGTTGCTTAGTACGTATTAAAAAATTATCGTTACTAAAGCCATTAAGTAATCGCTCGCTTGAAACAATGCTTGTAGGCTCTATAAACGCACTACATATTTTTACTAACTCATGATAATCAATCATTAATTAAAGCTGTGCTAATGGCTTAGCTTGGCTTTGCTCATACTCTTCGTACCAGGTTTTAAAGCCCCACGCTGCCATAATGGTATAAAATATAAAGAGTGCTAGCGTTGGGTAATAACCTTTTTCGTAATATAAATACATAGAAGCTGCATCTATAACAATCCAGTACAGCCAGTTTTCGAGGACTTTTTTAGCAACTAAGTAAGTAGTTACTACTGCAAAGCATGTTGTAAAGCTATCAAGATAAGCAAAATCAGCATGAGTATAGTTTTGCATAACGTAACCAATAGCTATTGCAGCTATAGTTGTTAAACTAATTAAAACAGCATGGCGGTTCATTGACCACGATGTAATATTTAAATTTGCAGCTTTGCCTTTACGCCACACAACCCAGCCAAATACAGCCATGTACATATAATAAAAATTAAGTAATGACTCCATAAGTAATGCGCCATTCCAATACATTATTGTATAAATAAGCGTGCTAAAAAAAGCAGCAGGCCAACACCATAGGCTTTCTTTTATTGCTAATAATAAGTAGGCCATAGACAACCCTACCGCAATGTATTCCCAATGCGACATTGCTGTAAAACCACTTAAGGTTTGTGTTAAAAAGTCCATATTATGCAGTTACCGTTTAGTTGTGCCGATTGTTATACCAATCTGCTTATATACGGGGCCTATTTAACGTTAAGAAGATTACGCTAGAACTAGGCAAAAATTTTTGTATCTAGCTGTTCTAAATAAAAAATTTTTAACGACGTTATAGTGCAATTTAATTCGTTAAATTGATCAAATATTTATGCAGGTTGGTATTATAGGCTATTCAGGCGATAAGTCGCCAGAGAGAAACTTACACACAAAAATAGCTTTACCAAACTCTTCATATGAACGTTTAATTTCGGTATTTAACACCTGCATTACTAAATCATAATCACCAAAAATTTGGGTTGATAGTGTATTTGTAATCACTTTTAAGTCATCGTATTCATTTAATCGGTCAATAAAGCCCTGAATAAACGGGATGTAATCTTGGTGCAATGGGTATTTACTGATCTCTACTGATAATTTCATTTTAAACTCTTTATATTAATTATTTGATTTCAAAAAATCGTTCAATGCCAGTTCAATACAGTGTAAAATCACCGTAACACTCAATCGAAATGAGCTAAATATGGCACGCAGAATCACTTATACATTTAAAAACCAACCACGCGAGATTAATTTCGCTAAAGATAAATACCACGACATGTATCAAGCAATTGCTGCTGCTGAAGGTATTGACCTAACTAATTACTTAAGCATGGTACAACAAATAGAAATGACCTCAAAAGGGTCGGCCTCTGTTCGTAACTTTCGCGACCAAGAATTTGCCCGCATGGGCTTTAGCGATATTTACTTTATAAAAGAGTAAATACAAGCTTTATAGCTGTATTAACGCTGATACTCATAACTTACGCGCGGTGTAATATTACATAATAGCTCGTAAGGGATAGTATCAGCGCATAGTGCTATTTCTTCAACTGGTAGCTCAGGGCCCCACATAGTAACCCTATCGCCAACTTTAATATTATGTTCATTAGTGCCTATATCTACACTAATCATATCCATAGCTACACTACCGACAATACCATAACGCTGCTTGCCAATTATAACGGGGGTCCCCTCTTTAGCGTGCCGAGGATAACCATCGCCATAACCCATAGCCACAACAGCTAACTTGGTTGGTTTATCGCTTTTCCAACGACCGCCATACCCGACCGCCTCATTAGCAGGCACATTTCGTACTGCAATTACGCGCGTAGTTAAGCGCATAACTGGTTTTAATTTATGTTGTTGCCCAATACTATTTGCCATAGGCGATACGCCATATAGCATTAGACCAGGACGTACCCAATCGCCATGACCATTTGGCCACGCGATAATACCCGCTGAATTTGATAAACAATGCGCTTGGTCAATACCATTCACTAAGTTATCAAATAACGTAATTTGTTGAACCGTTTTAGCATTATCAACATCATCAGCACACGAAAAATGGGTCATCAGATTAACAGTGTTTTTAGCGTTAGGTGTTTTTTGCAAGCGGTTATAAAACGCTTCAAACTGCTCTGGCGCAATACCCAATCGATGCATACCTGTATTTACTTTTAACCAGCATGTTATTGGTGCATCTAGCTTTGCTTTTTCAAGCGCCGCTAATTGGTACTCATCGTGAATAATAGTTTGAAAATTATTAGCAAGTAAAATAGGTATGTCGGCTTTATTAAAGAAGCCTTCGAGTAAAACTATTGGCTTTGTTAGGCCCCCCGCTCGCAGAGCTAACGCTTCATCTATCCGCGCCACAGCAAATGCGTCAGCATCATTTAAATGCTGCGCAATCGTTACTAATCCATGCCCGTAAGCATTTGCTTTTAGCACCGCCATCACTTTGCTGTTAGGTGCAAAGCCCTTAACTTGCGCTAAATTATGCGCAAGTGCCGTTAAGTTAATTTCAGCAGTGGCTAAGCGCATTAGTAATCGTCATCTACCGCTGGTCCCGCGTAATTATCAAAGCGAGAAAATTGACCTTGGAACGTTAAACGCACTTTACCAATTGGGCCGTTACGTTGTTTACCTATGATAATTTCAGCAATACCTTTATCGGTACTGTCTTCGTTGTAAACTTCGTCACGGTAAATAAACATAATTAAATCGGCATCCTGCTCTATCGACCCTGACTCACGTAAATCTGAGTTAATTGGGCGTTTATCGGCACGTTGCTCTAGCGTACGGTTTAGCTGCGAAAGCGCAACAACCGGACATTTTAGCTCTTTTGCTAGTGATTTAAGTGAACGCGAAATTTCGGCAATTTCGAGCGTTCGGTTATCGGCAAGGCTTGGTACACGCATTAACTGTAAGTAATCGACCATGATCATGCTAATACCGCCATGGTCGCGGGCTATACGCCTTGCACGTGAGCGCACATCGGTAGGTGTTAAGCCTGACGCATCATCAACGTACATTTTGCCTTTTTCCATCAACAAACCCATAGTTGATGAAAGTCGTGCCCAATCGTCATCATCTAACTGGCCAGTACGCACCTTAGTTTGGTTAATGCGACCAAGAGACGCTAGCATCCTCATCATAATTTGTTCTGAAGGCATCTCTAGAGAGTAAATTAATACTGGTTTGTCTTGAGTCATTGCAGCATGTTCTGCAAGGTTCATCGCAAAGGTGGTTTTACCCATTGATGGACGTGCTGCAACAATAATTAAATCGGATGGCTGTAAGCCCGTCGTCATTTTATCAAGATCGGCATAACCTGTACTTACACCTGTTACACCATCTTGTGGCGATTGATAAAGCTCTTCTATTTTATCAACAGTTTTTTCAAGGATGCTATGAATGCTCTGCGGACCTTCATTACTTTTTGTTCGTTGCTCAGCAATTTTAAACACTTTGCTTTCGGCAAAATCAAGTAAATCGTGACTAGTACGTCCTTCAGTATTAAAACCCGCTTCTGCAATTTCGTTCGCTACGCCAATCATTTCACGTACAACAGCGCGTTCGCGTACAATACTTGCGTAAGCGTCAATGTTAGCAGCGCTTGGCGTGTTTTTAGCTATTTCAGCTAAATAAGCAAAACCACCAATTCCTGCAAGTTTATTATTTTTTTCTAAACTTTCAGAAATAGTGATTAAATCTATTGGATCGCCAATCTCAGCAAGTGCCGTCATCGCTTCAAAAATTAACTTGTGCGTGCGGGTATAAAAATCCTGTGATACAACAAGTTCAGCTACGCGGTCAAAAGCTTGGTTATCAAGCATTAAGCCACCTAAAACAGATTGTTCAGCTTCTATTGAATGGGGAGGAACTTTAAGAGTATCGACTTGCTTATCTGGTTTGGCCATAACTTCACAGTAGTAAAATTGAATGGCTCTATTCTATCGACTTGAAGGAGCTGTGCAAATAGAAAAGCAGGAAATCTTTTCCTGCTTTTTGTAATCGTAAAGGTAAGAGCGTTATTTAATACGAAGCTCTATGCGCCCACTAATGGTATCCATTTCAACATTAGCATTACCGCCATTGATACTAAACTCTAAATCACTAGCTGGGCCATATTTAGCTTTACTGACTTTGTCACTAGTAACTTTATTAATGATTTTGCCATTAGCATGGGCTTTAATTTCAAAATTTGCAGATACGCTGTCAGGAAAGTAAAAATCGCCATCGCCACTTACCGATTCAAAACGTACATCACCACCTTTTAAAAGCTCTTTAATGTGTACTTCGGCTTCGCCATTCACCGTGTTAATACGTAAGTTTTTAATAGCCGATAGCGAAAATTCTATGTCGCCATTTACATTTTCAAGGCGCACATCATTAGCACTGGAAGTTGATTTAATATCACCATTAACAGCGCTAAAACGCAGTTCACCACTTGATTGCCTATCGTTAATTTCGCCGTTTACGGTTTCAAATTGAATATTACCACTTAAATTTTGTGCATTTACGTCGCCATTAACTGTGGTCAATTTAATATTACCGGCAATATCATCTACCATAATTTCGCCGTTAACCACATCAACTTCAGCGCCGTTTTTAAGCTCCTTTGCAGTCACCGATACATTAACGCCAGCAAACTCTAAGCTACTGCTTTTTGGCATGAATATAGTTAGACTTGAGCCATCGCCATTATTATTCCAATTTGATTTACGTGGCATTTTTACAATGAACTGTGTTTTATCGCCACTCGTTTTAAGCTCATAACCTTCTGCTTTGTCATCAAGCTCGCCAGATACTTTAAATTCGTTTTTATCCCAGCCTGTAATATGTATATCACCGCGTTGGTTTTCAATAAAAATAGTGCCGCCATTTGGTACGTCTATTTGCTTATCTATTTTTTCACCCGCAAATACCGCCAATGGAAATAAGCTTAGTCCTAATAAAATCGCTTTCATGTCGTACTCCTAAATGTGCTGCCAACGTGGCGCGTGCACCTTGTTAATTAAATCAAGTTGTTGCTGATATATTTGCGCTAACATTGTCAGAAGCGCTTGGTTTTGTGGTTCATTTTTAAGAGCTTGCTTTATTGCTTGTTCAGCCTCTTCTAATTCTTGTAGTTGTGTTTGCCAATTAGTGGTCAATGCTTCTTTATTTTCGTATTCAACTAACAAACTGTTTTTTTTCGCCGAAAAGTAATCACTGATAGCCACTACGGGCTGTGGCTCGGGCGCTATAAAAAATATATTTACAGCAATTAAAGTAGCTAATGTGCACGCAGCTATTGCCGTTAGTTTTGGCCAAGTGCCAGTATTTTTTGGGTTTTGCTTATTATTAACAATTGCTCGCTCAATCCCTGCCCATAAATCTTTTTGTGGTGGTATCTCTTTATCAAGCGTATTTAATGATTTGTTTAAGTAATCGTCAAAATTTGGTTTATTCATTTTCATACCACTCTTGTAATAACTGCCTAGCACGATGATATTGCGATTTACTTGAACCAACAGCCATACCTAACTGTTCGGCTATTTCCTCATGCCTGTAACCTTCAATTGCAAACAACACAAACACCATACGTGCACGCTCAGGAAGCCTTACTATTAATTTATCAAGGCCATTTAAGCCTTTGCAGTCGTTAGCTGATTGCTCATCCATACCGCTGTGTTCAATGCTCACTACTTTTTGTAGCCAATTTTTTTGCTTGCGTAGGTAGTTAATCGCAATATTGCTGGCAACACTGTAAAGCCAAGTAGAAAACTGCGAGCGACCGTCAAATTGCGCTATTTTATGCCACACCTGTACAAACACTTCTTGCGCTGCATCTTCAGCATGCGCTTGGTCGGCTAATAAACGTAAGCATAAACCGTAGACTCGTTTTATATGTAACTCATAAAGCGTTGTATATGCCGCCTGCTCACCCGACTTAACACGTTCAATAAGTGTAGCTTCGCATAAAGGCGTTTGTTCGGGTTTAACGTGTAACATCCGTGATGTCGCCTTTTAATTATTATTATTGGGTTAGTGTATTGATAAGTTAGACGTAATAACAGTTCGAAAAGGTTTAAAGGGAATGAAAAAATAATTGAATAAAAAAGAGGGTTGTACGAGGTTGTATTTAACTGTGCCCTTAACTAGTAACTAATAAACGAAGTTAGCCAAATTACAGACACAAAAAAGCCGCGCTAATAAATAGCACGGCTTTTGTCGCTTAATTAAAAATTAAGCTTCAGCGATTACGATTACTTTAATAGTAGCCGTTACGTCTGAGTGAACTGAAATTGATACGTCAAATTCACCTGTCTCACGGATAGTACCTAGAGGCAAACGAACTTCTGACTTAGCAACTTCAACACCAACAGCTGAGATAGCGTCAGCGATGTCACGAGTACCGATTGAACCGAATAACTTACCTTCGTCACCAGCTTTAGATACTAATGTAACTTCTGCTAATGCTTCTAGTTTGTCAGCGCGTGCTTGTGCAGCAACTAACTGTTCAGCAATTTTCGCTTCAAGTTCTGCGCGACGTGCGTCAAAAGTTTCAATGTTAGCTTTAGTCGCAGGAACTGCCTTACCTTGAGGGAAAAGGAAGTTACGTGCGAAACCAGATTTAACTACAACCTGTTCACCTAGGCTACCTAGGTTAGCGATCTTATCTAGTAGAATAACTTGCATGTTTCTACACCTTTTAAAAACTGTTAATCCGCTGCTTACTTATGTAAGTCAGTGTATGGAAGAAGGGCTAAGTAGCGAGCACGCTTAATAGCAGTTGCTAGCTGGCGCTGAAATTTAGCGCTAGTACCTGTGATACGGCTAGGTACGATTTTGCCACTTTCTGTAACATAGTTTCTAAGAGTAGCTAGATCTTTGTAATCGATTTGTTTTACGCCTTCCGCTTTAAAGCGGCAGAACTTACGACGTCTGAAATAACGTGCCATGAGATTAATTCCTCAAATAATTCTTTCTATATGCTGAGCATGCAAAACCAATTGGCTAAGGCCGTTACGACCTTCGTGGCGATTTAAAAAACCACTCACTTGCAATGCCTGCCCAACGTGCAAATGTTGAGTCTGTTGTTGCATTTGCTTTCCACTAGCAACCACCTGAAGCCTCACATAACTATTACGGTTAAGGTCTGCTTCGGTTTGCATTGATTTATGTTCTACAACAAAAATACAATGCGGGATGCCTGCAGGGCTTTGGCTAAACTTGGGCGTTTTACAAACTACCCCAGATATAACCAGCTGATTCATATATGGGCTAACCATTACACTAACTGCTGACTACGTGCCATGCTAGGACTCAAAACAATTAAGCAGCTGGTGCTTCTTTCTTCTCTTCTCTTGCAAGAGGAGACGCTTCAGTTTCAGCAGTTTTAGTGCGGATAACTAAGTTACGAAGCACTGCATCGTTGTAGCGGAAAGTAGTTTCTAGCTCGCTGATTACTTCAGTAGGTGCTTCAACGTTCATAAGAACATAATGAGCTTTATGAAGCTTGTTGATTGGGTAAGCCAGTTGACGGCGGCCCCAGTCTTCAAGACGGTGGATAGTACCACCAGCTTCAGTGATAGAACCAGTATAACGTTCGATCATACCAGTTACTTGCTCACTCTGATCAGGGTGAACCATGAATACGATTTCGTAATGACGCATGGATATTCCTTACGGTTAATAGAGCCTTCTACCGTTTCGGCCGGTCGGTTTAAGGCAAGGAATTAATAGTTTAAAAGCCGAAATGAGCGCGCATTTTACGCTTAGATGGATAATTAAGCAAGCAGGTTTTTTAAGCTTTTATAGATAAGTATCTAAAGGTAATTATTATGGGCTTCCCTCATCGCACCACCAGGCTGCACGCCTATAAGTAGACGCCAAACTTACTCGCGTGAAAAACGTTGCTTTTAATTACTTGAATTCTACATTTGCCCGTAAAATATAAACATTTACTCAAACCTAAAGTCGTGCAATTATTGAGCAACACATTATTAAATAAGGATATTTATGAAGGTCTTACTATCGCTTGTATTAACACTTACTTTTAGTACATCTTTTTTAAGCTACGCAGACACCTCTACAGCCGACATTACCGTTGGTAAAAAGTCATTCTACAATCAAACATACTTAACGAAGACAGGCCTATCAAAATCTTTATACCTGATACTGTAAAAGATGATCAGCCGCTTTATGTTATTTATTTACTTGATGGTGTTGAGCACTTCCATACGGCGTCTGGTGTTATAAAATCCCTTGTTGATTACGAGCAAATACCTAATGTAATGCTTGTTGGCATTGATACAACTAACCGCGTTCGTGATTACTTACCTAAAGTACAAGGTGAGCCTAAAACTGAGTTTCAAACCTTTGTTAAAAATAAATGGCCTGACGCTGGGCAAACTGACAATTTTTTAAAGTTTGTGTCTGACGAACTCATGCCCTATATAAATAGCAACTACTCAACTAACGGCTACAGCACCTTAATTGGTCACTCTAATGCTGGTACATTAGCGCTTTATACCTTAGTTAATCAGCCTGAATTATTTAACAACTATATAGCTATAAGCCCAAACAGTTGGTGGAGTGATGAGGAATTAAAAACTAATATTACAAAATACGCTAAAAAACCGAAAGGCGGTCAATCATTGTTTATTAGTGTAGCAAGCGAAGGAGCACGCTTTTATACTGGCGTATTAAATACTTTAGTAAATTTAGAGCAACAAATGCCCACACAGCTAAAATGGGAATATAAGCATTACCCTACTTTTTCTCATATGGGCACCATACTACCAGCACTTAGCGATAGCCTAATTCACTTATTTGGCGACCTAATATTTAAAGTTACTGATGAGCACGGAAGATTTGCTGATGTATCGCTTATTACCGGTTACTACCAAGCACTGAGTGATAAATACGGATTTGAGCTTAAAATTCCACAAGATGTGTACGTAGAATTTGCGCATAGCCAGCAAAAATTTGGTAACACAGCTAAAGCTATTACCACGCTTAAACACTTTACTACCCATTACCCAAGTGCAGCCTATTCTCACATGCGTTTATCGCAAGGGTATACTGCGAATAAGCAGTTCAAAGAGGCCGTCACCAGTATGAAATACGCATTAGAACTTGCTAAGCAAAACTCGCGAGATCCAATGTTAATTGATGCACTCAAAGATATGGTGAATGAAGCGCAAGAGAATTTGTAACTGATTTAACGCAAAGCACTTTTTAGCTAACGATAGTAATTACGAGCAACGCTCGTCGCGTCAGCAAGCTAAACGCCTACAGGTAAAATTAAGCTCAGTGTGAAACTTTGCATGTAGACGCCGAGCTTGCTCGCGTGAAAAGCGAAGCTTTTAATATATTTAAAACCACCATAAAACAAAAACCGATGTTTAAACTAA
Source organism: Pseudoalteromonas sp. 5Ae-yellow (assembly GCF_014077565.1). Classification (NCBI taxonomy): domain Bacteria; kingdom Pseudomonadati; phylum Pseudomonadota; class Gammaproteobacteria; order Alteromonadales; family Pseudoalteromonadaceae; genus Pseudoalteromonas; species Pseudoalteromonas sp. 5Ae-yellow. Next base: position 13,218 of record NZ_JACGWD010000012.1, on the reverse strand, counting down.
ACATCGGTTTTGAATAAAAAAGCTCATTTGATTTACTTACAAATGCTTTTTAAGAAACTCAGTAACCTCTTTGTATTGTACTTTTAAGCTTTCTGGATCATCAAAAAAGTGTGTTCCGTCATCAATTTCAACATACTTTATATCTAGGTTTCGCTTTGCTTTATCATAAAAATATTTTGATTGTCGATAGTCGACTCTCGTATCTTTTGTCCCATGGATAAGCAAAATTGGGGCTTTAATTCGGTTAATCATATTGATTGCCGAAACCTCAGATAATGCATCAACGGCTTTACTATCAGTCATATCAACAATATTACCTAGGTAGGCATCTTGTCGCTCTTCATCTTCAACTAACCCTTTTAGATCCGATATTCCAGAAATACTAATAATGCATTTAAAGCGTTCGGGCTCTTGCCATGCAGCTGTTAATGCAACATAACCACCATAACTTGCGCCATAAATACATGCATTATTTTTTGATGTTAATCCTGTTCTAGTAGCCCAATCCATTGCATCATATACATCTTGTTGCATACGTTTACCCCACTGATAATAACCATCAGTTTCAAAAGCACTACCAAAACCTTCAGAGCCCCTGAAGTTCACTTGCAATACCGCATAACCTAAACTAACTAAATATTGAAGCTCTCGATTAAAGTATTTGTAGTCTCGACTATGCGGTCCTCCGTGAGGCATTACAATTAGCGGCGGAGTTTTAATTCCTTCTGGTTTTGTAAAATAGCCTGAGATTTCAGCTCCATCGCTCGCTTTAAAGCTATAGTTTTGCACTGGTACAAATTTATTACGTGCTAAATAAGGAAATTTAGATAGCCAAGCGCCGCCCTTCTTTGTGTTTAAATCAAAATAATAATAAGTAGGGCTGACTGAATCACTTATTACATTTACAAGAATTCGTGTTCTATCTTTACTACGGCTAACAATACTAGCTTGCTTATCACCAAATAAATTAGCAACCATAAGCTCTTGCTTACCGTCTACCTCTGAAAAATAATGGCTCTTGTAGAAATCATCATAGTAGCCAACCCCTATAAAATCGCCCTCACTATTAACGATTGCATTATTTATATCGTATTTATCATTGCTATAAACAAGCTCTTCAAACTCCCCTGACTCGATATCATATGACCATAAAGCTTGTCTGTTTAATACACGATCAGAAAGGACGTAAGCTTTTGTACCATCTTCATTAAGGCCTTGGATGGAGAAAGTACTATCTTCACCCAAAATATGGGTATGAATCATTTTTAATGCTTCATCTTTCTTTGCTCGATACCATATTGAAGCAATAAACTTATCATCTTTTTTATCAATTGCGATCCCCAGGCGTAAAACTCCCTTAGGGTCTGCATACCAACTTCCAATATTTTCTTTATTCCTCTGAATTTTATCAAAACTAGAATCACCTAATTCAACTTTAAAAACAGAATAAGCTTTATCTTTTTCATCAAACGTTGACACTAGCGCGAAATCTGGCTCATTTTTAAGTGAGGAAACGAGTCTGAAACTCTGATATCTATACCACTTATATTCAGAAAAACGTCGCGTAGTTAGCATTTTACTTTCATTGGTTTCAACATTGATCGAATATAACCTTGAAACTCTCATGTATTGACCATTGACATATTCAGGGTAACTAGCAGAAACAATGATATATTTATTACCTGACCAACGAATAAAGTCGACTCTGTCTTTATCTTTTTTGAGACTTGCTAATATATTGAATTTGATACTAGGAAATTTAGCTAAACTGATAGTAGGGCCTTCAGCAGTATTATAAAGTGTTGCTATCATTTCTCCATTTGGCGATATTTGTGGTTGCTCTACCATTGGAAGTTTAGCGTAAGACTCCCACGGTTTATCTTTTGCATGAACTACAGACGCAGTTAATAAAAAAAATAAGAGTGTTATTTTTAACATTTATTTCTTCCTTAAAATTTAGTAAAAACTTTTTATTATATTTAATGTAAAAATAACAAAGTTTACCGAAAAAACATACAAAGTAAGTACTTAATTTATTTTAATAAAAAACCGATGCTTAAATTAAACATCGGTTTTTTATTAAAAGCGAATAACTAACCGCTTTTCTCGTGGAGTTTTGTTTCACTCAACCTACATCACTTCCCTATCGCCTCTTTGGCGAACAGGTGTTTTATTGGGCCTAAATTATCAATGAGTGAGAGCCCTACTCCGCGAATAAGTTTTTTAACCGGGTTTGCACCTTCAAATAACTCTTTTAGCCCTTGCATCATGGCTATGTGCTTTTGCGCATCGAGCTTACGGGTACGTTCGTAATCGCGAAGTGTACGAGTGCTTGCAAACTCCTTGCTATCACTTGTGAGTAGCTCAATTAAATAAGCGGCGTCTTTTAGGCCTAGGTTCATACCAAGCCCTGCAAGTGGATGGATTGTATGTGCAGCATCGCCAATGAGCACTACTTTGCCTGAAACCCATTGCTGGGCGTAGCGCATTTTAAGTGGGAAAGCTGCGCGCGCACTTTGCACTTCACATAGCCCGCATTGGCCATCTATGGCTGCCATTACGGCTTTATTAAAGGCACAATCGTCCATTGCAAGCAGCTCATCGCAGTGGTTTGGGCTAGTAGACCATACTATTGAATGGGTATTTGCATCGCTCAGAGGTAAAAATGCCAGCGGCCCGGTTGGTAAAAACACTTGGCGTGCGGTATTTGCGTGCGGCTCTTTAGTTTTAACAGTCGCAACTAGCGCATGGTGATCGTAATCTTTAAAGCTAAGCGCCATATTAAATTGTTTGCGAATAGCTGAGTTTGCCCCATCAGCGGCCACCAGCAGTTTTGCAATAATTGGCTCGCCGCTTTTAAGCGTTATAAATACATCTGATTCGCTTTGATGTATTTGCTGATACTGTGTATCGAACATTAACGTGGCACTACTTTGTTGTTCCAACTCTTTTATGAGCGCGTAGCGGATAATGTCGTTTTCAACAATATGGCCTAAATGCTCAAGCTCAAGTTGTTTGTTATCAAACGCTATTTTGCCAAAACTGTCGGCATCACGTACATCCATATGCGTATAAGCGCACGCTCGCTGTGCGATAATTTCTGGCCATACGTTTAATTGCTCAAGCAAGGTTTGACTTGTAATGCTTAGCGCACTTACGCGCAAACCATATTCGTCAGTTGGCAACGCTTGTGTTGGTGCGCCGTCGAGTACAACGACGCTTATATCGGCTTTTGCCAATCCAAGTGCTAGTGTTAGCCCTACGCAGCCACCACCTACAATACAAACCTGTGCTTGCTTCATAAACGCCTACCTTGTTTAACTTGCCCCATTAACTGTTTGGCTAATGGCGCTTTTAATGCGGGAAATAAATCCATCGAAAACAACCCAATACTGCGCCCCAATGCGAGCACTCGCGATGAGTTTGAAAAAAGCCTAACAAGTGCATCGGTTAAGCTCATTACGGTTTTTATATCATCACTGCGCCTTTTAGAATATTCACGTGTAAACGCATAGCTGCCTAAACAGTGTTGGCTGTTTGCTATTAAATTACTTAGTACTTGCACGTCGCGAAGGCCTAAATTAAAACCTTGCCCTGCAATAGGATGAATAGCATGTGCGGCATTACCAATAACCACTGTACGGTGCGTAATTAAAGACTCGACTTGCCCGTAAACGAGCGGGTAACTCGTGCGCATGCCTACTTTAGTAAATTGACCACCGCGATAACCAAACGCACTTTGTAGGGCACTTATAAAGTCTTGTTCATTAAGTGCCATGTGCTGTTCAACCTGATCTTGGCTCATACACCACACTAACGAATAACGGTTATTACTCATGGGTAATAACGCCATAGGCCCGCTTTGTGTAAAACGCTCAAAGGCATGATTATTATGCCCACCAGCCACTTCTACATTAGCAATAATTGCGCCTTGTTCATAAGGCTGGGTATTAAAACCAAGCCCAAGTAAATTACGTGTGGGAGATTGTGCACCATCTGCAATAACTAATAACGCTGCGTTTAATTGCTCGCCGCTTTGCAGGGTAAGTGTATTGCTATGCAATGTTTGCTCAATAGCAATTACGCTATCGGGGCAGTAAAGCGCAATGTTTGACTGCGTTAAACGCAGGTGAAGCGCTCGGCCAAATGGGTTAACTTCTACTACGTAACCAAGTGAAGGCTTAGCAAATTCGTCGCAATTAATATGCGCTTTGCCAAAGTGGCCTCGATCAGACACGCTCACTTTTTTGATTGCTGCGGTGTAAGGGGCATTTTGTTCAAATAAATTGAGGCTTTGTAAATACTCTACCGATTGCTGAGCAAGTGCAATGCTTCTGTCGTCAAAGCTTGGGTGGTAGTCGCCGGTTACTTGATTCGCTTCTACAACGGCAATATTTAACGTCGGATTAGTTTTAGCCACACTTAACGCGCAGCTTGCTCCCGCTAAACCACCGCCAATAACAACTACATCAAACTGCTTAGCCACTTTGCTCTCCGAGCTTTATACGTTTTTAGCACTTTGCATAAGTGCTTCTATATCGCTAATTTTTTTAGGCACGCTTAGGGTCAAGTTTTCATGGCCGGTTTCGGTAACTAGCAAGTTATCTTCAATACGAATACCAATGCCTTTGTATTTTTGCGGTGCGCTTGAGTCTTCACTTATATAAAGCCCAGGCTCTATGGTGAGTACCATACCCGGCTCAAATGCACGCTCAACGTTACTTACTTTGTAATCGCCAACATCATGTACATCTAAACCAAGCCAATGCCCAAGGCCGTGCATGTAATATTCTTTACATGCACCTTTTGCCATTAGCTCGTCAAAGTCGCCGGTTAAAATACCTAAATCAAGTAAACCTTGGGTCATTACTTCCATTGCTAGTTTATTAGCGTGCGACATATAACCACCTGGTTTCACTTCATCAAAGGCAACTTCTTGCGCTTTAAGTACAATATTGTAAAGCGCGGCTTGCTCTTCGCTAAATTGACCATTTACTGGAAAAGTACGGGTGATATCGGCGGCGTAACCTTGTAGTTCACAACCGGAGTCTATAAGTACCAGGTCGCCATTTTTTAATACATCGCTATTTTGCGTGTAATGTAAAATATTGGCGTTGTTGCCGCTACCAACAATTGTGCCGTACGCAGGATGCGGCGCACCATTCATAGCATAATGATGATGTAGCTCAGCCTCTAGCTGAAATTCAGTAGCTCCGGGGTGTGAAAAACGCATAGCGCGCATGTGCCCTCGCGCACTAATTTCACAGCCTTCTCGCATAACATCTATCTCGCTTGGCGATTTAAACAAACGCATTTCATGAATAAGGCCGCGTATTTCTTTTAAAGTACTCGGTGCTTTGAGGCCTTTTCGCGCACCACTTCTAAGTGTACCTAGTAACGTAAACACTTTGGTATCAAATGAAGGATAAGCACCTTGTGCAAAATAAATCGCATCTTTTTCATTTAGTATATCGAGTAGCTTATCGTTTAATTCACTTAACGGGTAAGCTTCATCAAACAAGTAGTCACTTTTAGCTTTATCAAAGCCAACTCTGCGGCCATGCCAAATTTCGGCAAGCTTGTCTTTATCTAGGCAAAATAAAGTACTAGGTGCATCGCTGTTGTTACATAGTACAAGTACAGCGTCGGGTTCGTTAAAGCCTGTTAAATAGAAAAAGTCGCTATCTTGTCTAAATGCATATTCGGTATCGCGGCTACGGGTAACTTCGCTCGCAGCGGGAATAATAGCAACGCTATTTTTATCCATTTGCGCAAGTAAACGCTCACGGCGTGCTTTAAATTCTGACTTTTGTACTTCAACCATTATTAACCAACCCGTTTAACTTTTTAAACTAATGAAGTGTTTTTTTAGTACTTTGCGTGTTTTGCTCTTTACCAAGCTCTGCAAAACAAAGTAGTGCTGATACTCGCACATATTCAATCACTTCGTGCAGCGCTTGGCTGTCTTCTTCGGTTTCTTCAAAAGTGGTATCTAGGCGAGTGATTTCGCTAAAGTCAGTAATAACCTCTTTAACATCGCTTGATAACTTACCGTAATCTTTTTGCTTTAAGCCAAAACCAAGCATAAACCCTGCTACCCATGATACGAGGCCATTAGCCTGATCGATGAGTGTTTCGTCATCGTTTGGTAAAAATAAATCAAACTGAAACTCGTCATCATTAAAGCTCGCAACTACTTGCTTATAAATAGTGCCAAAAAATTGCTTTAAATCGTTACTAAATGATTCACCATCGTTAAACACATCGCTCAAAAGGCCTAAGTATTCTTTGTCGTCAATGGTTAAACCACACGCAAGTAAACCACTAATTACACCATGCGCTTCGGCAGGTGATACAAATATTTCGTTTTTTTCTAAAAGCAGTTGAGCTTTTTCGTAATCGGGTAAATCGTTCATAATCGAATCTTCGCTTTGCAAGTTAAGGCAATGCTACCACTCGATAAAAAGCAACTCCAATTAATTGTATGATCAAGCTCAAAAACCATGCGATAAAGTAAATGGCGAGTTAAAGGTGCGGGAAAACTAAGCGAACGGTTTAATTTTTTACGTTTGGGGTTTAAGGATTGGATTATGTCTTATATACTTAAATTGTTCCCTGGGGTACCGGAGCTTGGTTAAGTCCCTGAGCCGATAAATTTTATACCAGGATTTCTGTTCGTCTACTATTGTGCAAGCTCGGCATGTACCGAGAAGCCTACGGTAAACCGCAGATTTCCGCCCTGAAACCTTCTGGTTTCAGGACTGAAACCGGGTACCGTATCTTGGGGAACACCTTCTTATTTTAATACCCCCTCTTATTACTTATTCATTTTTTTGCTATACCTTCGTACATTATTTTTATAATTTTTGGCAAAAAAAGCTGCAAGCAATTTCTTACTTACAGCTAAATTTTAAATGCTTACGCTTATTTACTTAAACCAACCTTGAAAGCGCTCCATCATCATGTAGTTTATTGGCACTAACAATAAAGTAATAAAGGTCGCAAAAATAATCCCAAACCCTAGACTTACCGCCATAGGTATTAAAAACTGCGCCTGAGTTGCTTTTTCAAATAATAACGGCATTAAGCCAATAAAGGTCGTTAAACTTGTTAGCATTACAGGGCGAAAACGCGATGCACCGGCAAGTTTAACTGCATCTAGTAATTTGCCGCCTTCACTGCGCTTTTTATTGATAAAATCAACTAGTACAAGCGAGTCATTTACTACCACCCCAGTTAGAGCGAGCATACCAAGCAAGCTCATAATGGTTAAATCCATGCCCATAATCCAATGCCCGACTACAGCACCTATCATGCCAAATGGAATTACACTCATTACTATAATTGGCTGTAAGTAAGATTTAAGCGGTATTGCTAATAGCGCATAAATTATGAAAAATACAAACACAAGCGCCCAAGCCAATGACCCAAACGACTCTCGCTGCTCTTTAGCCTCACCTTCTAGTTTATAATCTACTCCAGGGTATTGTTGCATTAACTCATCTAAATACTCCGTTAGGTCAGCCTGAAGTATGGTCATGTTGGTGTTATTTTTTTCGATATCCGCTGTTACATTTAAAGTACGGTAGCGGTCTATTCGGTTAATAGTTGACGGGCTTTGCCCTGCAGTAAGAGTTGCAACATGCGATAACGGCACCGAGCCACCAGTAGGTGTATTGATGAGTATATTTTGTAAATCGGCTACAGAGCGGCGCTCGTCTATGGGCAAGCGTACCATTACTCGTACATCATCACGCCCGCGCTGAATACGTTGGACTTGCGAGCCAAAGAACGAATTACGCACTTGACCTGCAACATTGACTCTATTTAATCCCAGCGCTAAGCCTTGCTGCGTAAGCTCTATTTGTAACTCTTCTTTACCATCAGACATGCTATCGGCAATATCAAATACCGTTGGGTAGGTCGATAAACGGGTTTTAATGTGATCAGCCACGTCTTGTAAAATAGTCAACGAAGTCCCGCTAAGCTGAACATCAATTGGGTCAGAACTTCGGCCAATTTCAGCTCTAAATGTTAAGCTTTCAGCACCTGGAATGACACCAATTAAATCGCGCCATTCGCTGGCAAGCTCTCTTGATCCTATTTCTGATTCACGCTTTTCAGCCGGTGTTATTTCAAAGCGTACAGAACCTGAATTAGATACACCACCGCGCCCACCTGTTGTGGCTAATATATTTAAAATAACGCTTTCACCTGTACCTGGGTCGCGGTATTTTTCTTGTAATTGCTGCGCCTTTTGCGACATATCAATTACGTATTTATTAGTGACTTCAAACGGCGTACCTGTTGGTAGTGTTAAGTTAACGCGGACTGTTTCGCTTGGTATACGCGGGAAAAATACAAACTTAGTCCAACCACTAGTGATCATGGTTAAAATTATTATAAACACACCAACAAACAAACTTACCGAAGCCAATTTATGGCGAAGTGCTAAATTTAAAGTTGGTTGGTAATATTTTAAAATCGCGTTTTCAAATCCATCTGCAAAACGCTGTTGAATAACATCAAACTTTGAAGGTTCGCCTTTTTCGTGGCGTAGTTTTATATATTTTAAATGTGCGGGTAGTACAAATTTAGATTCAATCAATGAAAACAATAATACCGGAATAACCACTACCGGTATTTGTGCAAACAAAGCACCGCGTGCCCCTTCAATAAAGGCCAAAGGTAGAAAGGCGGCAACGGTAGTTAATACACCAAATGTTACTGGTGTTGCAACTTCTTGAGTACCTAAAATTGCGGCCTGCTCCCCCGACTTAGCTGTTTTTAAATGGGTATAGACATTTTCGCCAGTAACTATGGCGTCATCAACAACAATCCCAAGTACTAATATAAAGCCAAATAAACTCATAATATTAAGGGTTACGCCAAATATAGGCATCGCTATAAACGCGCCCATAAACGATACCGGAATACCAATAAATACCCAAAATGCAATTGCAGGTCGTAAAAACAAAGTAAGTAAAGCAAGTACTAAAATACCGCCTTGTAGGGCATTGGTCGTTAGTGTGGCAATTCGACTTTTAACCAGCTCCGAATCATCATCCCAGTAACTTAGTTCAAATCCTTGTGGAAGGGAGCTTTGTTGCTCTTTTATGTAATTTTTAACTTCGTCAGCAACAGTAATCGCACTTTGTGGACCAATTCGATATACGTCGATAAATGCAGCCTGCTTACCATTAAAGCGAGTACGTACTGGGGTTTCTTCAAAATCGTCTTTAATTATTGCAATATCGCCTAAACGAATAATCGTGCCGTCAGCTTGGTTTTTAACAACAATATTGGCAAATTCATCTTTACGATATGCTTGCCCTTTAGAGCTTATAAGTACGTCCCCACCTTCAGTTTTTAAGTTACCAGCAGAAATATCAGAGCTTGAATTAGCAATGGCACTCGATATTTGTGCAAGGCTTAAATCGTACTGGCGAAGAACGTCTTGGCTTACTTCAATGGCAATTTCGTAATCACGAACACCACTTAGCTCTACCTGCGTCACATTTGGTAAACGTAGAATTTGATCGCGTACTGTTTCTGCGTATTCACGGGTTTCTTTTTCGCCGTAATCACTTGATACGGTAACCGCGATAACTTCGCGAATTCGTTCCGCAAGCGCGACTATTGGCTTTTCAGCATCCGCTGGAAAGGTATTAATTGCATCTACACGACTTTTAATATCAGCTAAAAGCTCACGCGGGTCGTAGCCCGTTTCAACTTCAATTGTTACAGAGCCTGAGCCTTCAGAAGAGCGGCTAAATATTTGCTTAATACCTTCTAAATCTTGTACGGCTTCTTCTATACGAATTGTTACGCCTTGCTCTACATCCTCTGGTGTTGAGCCGCGCAAACTTACGTTCACGCTTATCATGTCGGTTTCGAATGAAGGGAATACTTCAAGCGGTATTTTAGTCGATAAACTAAAAAGCCCCGACAGCAGCAACGTTACTAGCAATAAGTTAGCAGCAACATGGTTTTTGGCAAACCAAGCTATCATGGCTTATCTCCTTGCTTTGCTGGACGGCGTTTTTTTAACTCTTCAACACTAATACCAAGCTCTTTTGCTTTTTGTTCAAGTTGCTCAGCTGTAGGGCGCTTTCCTTTACCTTGCCCATTCGCTCCACGGCTTTTAGGTTGATCTGCGCTTTGTTCACCTAAAATACTTACTTGAGTTCCTGAACTTACTTGGCCAAGTGGAGTAATAACAAGTTTATCATTTGCGTTTAAACCGGTTTTTATCATCGCCTGAGTCGCATTTTGCCAAGCTAGTGTGATGTCTTTGCGCTTAAGTACGCCACCTTCAACAATGTAAACGTACGTTCCTTGATAAATTGTACTGTTAGGAATTATAAGTGCGTTAGATACTGTTCTGCCGGTAATTTGCGCTTTTATATACTGCCCAATTTTTATTGGGTACTGGTTATTTGCTGTTGCTTTATACGGGTCATTAATTTTAGCAACTACATAAAGCTGCTGTGCGCCTTCATCTATAGCACCTTCTGTGCGTGCTAATTGCCCTTGCCACGTTTGCTCACCTACTAAGTCAGAAGTAAATTTAACAATTGAACCCGCTTGGTTTTTAGCACCATCGCGATACTGCTCTGGTAAATTTACAAATGGGAGATCTTTATTTTTAATTGGTAGGCGAATCTCAACGCTATCGATTGCGTAAATGGTGGCTAGCTGTGTGTTGTTAGTAACAACTTGCCCTAAATCAACACTGCGGCTGAGTATACGCCCCGCATATGGCGCCGTTACTTTAGTGCGCTCTAAATCAAGCATCGCTTTTTCAAGTGCTGCCTGCGCCGATAAAACCTCAGCTTCAGCGGCTGCTAGTTGTGGCTCACGTAGTACTAAGCTGCTTGCCTGATTTGAGCCGCCAAGGCGCTTCCAATCGGTAATAGCTTGTTGCCCACGCGCCTTCTCTTCTAGCAAACCTTGCTCTGCGGTTAATAAATTGGCTTGAGCAGATTTAACTTCAGCCTGATGATCTCTGTCGTCTAGTTTTAAAAGTACATCGTCTTTTTCAAAAAAACCGCCTTCTCTAAAGTCATCACTTACTTCAATTATTTGTCCTGATGCCTGAGCCACTAACAAGCTTTGTGTACGTGGTTTTACAGTACCGTAGCTGTCTATCATCACTTGATAATTTTGTGGTTTTAGCTCAAGCGCAGCCACACTTATTGATGCCTTAGGAGGTGTCCCAAAGCGTTTAGCCTCAGGCGTGTTATTTTTAATAAACATAACAATTAAAATAGTGGCAACTATAACCACCGCTGGAATAATAATTTTTGCTGTTTTAGTTTTCATCGTTATTGCTCTTTAGTTCACTTGAGGGCTTTGCAAAATCACCACCAAGGGCAATGTGTAAGTTAATTCTATTGGCTATTAATTGGTTTTTAATATCGATTAAGGAGCTTTGCGCATCGAAAGAGCGATCTTGGGCATCAAGCACTGTCGTGTAAGTTACCAAGCCACTTTGATACTGCTCAAACGACAATTGCTCTGCAGCAAGTGCGTTTTCTTGCGCTTCAAGAGTACTGCTGTATTGCGCTTTAAGGGAGTGCTGCTGCGAAATTGCATTTTCAACATCACCAAATGCGTCATAAAGCGTTTGCAAATAAAGCTGCTCTTGCTTTTGAGTGTTAAGACGCGCTATTTCTTCGTTGGCTTTTAAGCGCCCACCTTCAAAAAGTGGCGCTGAAATACTACCTAACAAAGACCATGCAAGGCTTGATGGAGAAAACAAGTCGCTTACTCTGTCTGTACTATCACTTAATGAAGCTGTTAAATCTAAACTTGGAAAGCGTTGTTTGTGCGCATATGCCAATGATGCGTCGGCTGCTAAAAGCTCATACCAACTTGCACGTAGAGTAGGTTTTCGCGTTATAAGTTCAGAAGGTAATCCTAGAGGAATATCGGTATTAATAACAGGTAAGTCACTACTAGCAGTAATAGCGCCTTTTGGGTATTCACCAAGTAAACGCTCAAGTACACGTGCTGATGCCGATAAACTCGCTGTTTGAGTGGCAATGCGAGAGCGTTCATTATTAAGCTCATTACGCGCTAAATACACATCGAGCGCTTCGTTTATGCCTTGGCGATAGCCAGCTTCAATAATATCGAGATTTTGTTGTGAGTTGGCTTCGCGACGCTTAAATAAATCCAGTAATTGCTGCGCCGTAACCACATCAAACCAACCTGTTACCACATCTGCAACGAGTTGCTGTTTAGCTTGCTCAAATCGTGCCTGCTGAGCTAAATAGTTAAGATTAGCTTCGCGCTTGGCGTCAGAAAGCTTACCCCATAAATCAACCTCGTAAGTTAAATTTAAACTTACGGAGCTTGCGTTGTCGTAACTTACAGGGCGGTTGTCTTTACTACGGCTTGTACGTGTTGATAAATCGAGGCTTGGCCAAAGTGCAGCGCCCGAGACTATAAGTTGCTGCTTTTGAATTTCAACATCATAACTCGTTTGCAAAAGCTGTTGGTTGTTTTTAAGTGCTTGTTGTACAAATTTATTAAGCGTAGGATTTTGTAATTGTGTAAGCCATTGCTCTTGTACTTTTAATACTGAGCTTGATGCTTCTTGCTGCCATTGCTGAGGCATATTATTAGGGACTTGCATGCGCTGCGACGAGTTTAAATCACTCGCACAGCCGCTGAGCAGCATCACACTAATTGCCAGTAGGGTTGGCTTGCATTGCCAGATCATAATTAAACCTAAATTACTGCTATTTATGAACGTAATTCAAGCACTTTGGCAAATTTTGCTCAACTTACTTTACATAACATTACATAGCTAGCGATGAATTAACATAATAGCCAGTTATACGGTAAAAATGAGTAAATGATCAGCAATTTTTAATACTAAAATTAACTTTTTGTAGTGTATCTAAAAGATTATACCTATTCGCTTAATTAAGTGATCTATTTTGAGGTAAGAAAATCGTGTCGATAACAAGGCAAAAATTTCGTTATTTTTGTCTTATATCAGAAATTTTTAACGCAGTTAACGGCAGGTTTAATCACTCAAATTAATTAAGTATTATTGCGGATTGGTATTAGACATATAGAAACATCGAGTAGGGTGAGGCTTATGCCTCATCCCTCTCACAGAACCGTACGTACGGACCTCGTATACGGCTCCTGTACCCTTCACATTTTATCAACTTATTTCCTAAACGCTGATAAAGCAAGCCA
>NZ_JACGWD010000061.1:0-27385 GCF_014077565.1 Pseudoalteromonas sp. 5Ae-yellow | reverse complement strand
GATACCAAGCGCACAGGGCGTGCATCTGTGAAAGTGTTATGGAAAGGATGGCTTAAGTTACAAGCCATCCTGGAAGGCTACGATTTAGCAAAATCTCTTGAGTCAGACTTGTGATCAAGAGACAGCCAATTGGCGCCTTTATTAATACAGAACTAAGGCCTAATCACCTTTAACTTCTAAGTTAATAAACTTAACTAGCTCTTCAGGTTGCCCTACTAGCATCATAACTTGTTGGTTAATTTCCATCATAGTTTTACCTTCAGGTAGCTTTGCAGACACACTGAATGAATTTAAACCTTTCGCAAAGCTAGTTAAAGCCTCTGCAATATCTTCAGTTACAGGAGCTTGTTGTAACTGTTGCTCTAGCGTCATTTCCATTTGCTCAAGCGTCATACCTTGCTTTTCAAGCTCGCTTGAGAGTAAATCTTTTAATTTACCCTGGTTATTTAAGGCAAAGCTAACATTACGCGGCTCTAATTTACTCATTGCTTGCATAACAAGTGTTTGCTGCTGTAATTCTTGCTCATACGTCAGCGGTTGATCCCCCGCTTCTTGCTGCGCCTTGCTAATAGCCAATGAAGCATCCATTAACGCTTTTGAATTAGCTAAACCCATATCCATATTAAAACTAACAATGTCTTTTGCATCAAGCTTAACTACTACATCACTATTGCCAGACTCTTCATCGTAATCAAGTGATGAATGTAAGTCGTAACTTGCCGACGCTAACATTTCGTTTGTATCAGCTGGTAATTTTGATACGAAGCTTTTATCAAACTGAAAGCTTTTTACATCAAATGATGTATGTGGTGATATTTTATCCGGCTCGTAGCCAGTTATTTCAATGCTTTGAATATTAGCAACATTGTCACCTTCAGGGCTTATTACTTCCATGTTTGTTATTTCTACACTCTTTGAAATAACACTTGCCGATAAACCAGCGTATTTAAATGTAGCGCCAGTTTGCTCGCTTACTAAAGCAAGTTGCTTATCTACTTCTGCACGCACTTCTTGAGTTGCTACGTAGTTTGCGTAACTAACACCACCCACGCCTGCGGCCACAAGAGCTGCAACTATAACTAATTTTTTCATGTCATTTCCTTATTTAATTCTTTCTATAAAGTGTCTCAACTTAAGAGTAACACTGAAGAACATCACCGATAAGTGTTAATTAATCAAACTAAGTAACTCATGTACGGTTTTTACAGGGGTAATTTTAGCGCCTAGCCCTTCCATCGATTTATGGTAATTACGAAATGGAATATATATTTCTGTAAAACCATGTTGTGCAGCCTCTTTAACACGCGGTACACCACTGTCTATTGGGCGTACATCGCCGTTTAAGCTAAGTTCACCCATAATACACGTGGTACGAGGTACAACAAATTCGTTTAAACTGCTAAGTAACGCGGTTACTAATGCTAAATCGATGCAGGTTTCTGTCTCATCAATTCTTAAACCACCCACAATATTAAAAAACGTATCGTGAAATATTTTAGTTTTAGTGTGTTTTCGTAATATGCCAGTCAGCATTTTTATACGATTCATATTTAAACCAACACAAACACGCTGCGGAAATTCAGCTTCTGTTTCGGTAGTTAAACATTGAATCTCAAGCAATAAATTACGATTCCCTTTACGAATACAGGTAATAGTAGAGCCAGGTGAGTCGGTGGTTGAACCCGATAAAAATATTTCACTTGGATTATCAACGCTTAACATCCCACGTTCACACATTTTAAAAATGCCAACAGTATCAATATCACCAAAGCGATTTTTATTTGCCCTAAGGGTTCGTATTTGCCCATCGTTGGTATCTATGTGTAAAAGCGCATCAACAATATGTACAAGTGTTTGAGGGCCTGCTATTTCGTTATTTTTATTTACGTGAGCAATAATGAACATGGTTACATCATTTTGCTTACAGTACTGAGTTAATGCTTGGGCGGCGCTTTTTACTTGCGAAGGCGAACCTGGGCTACCATTTGCCGTATCGGTTACAACAGCTTGAATAGAGTCAATAACAGCAAACTTAATTTTATTTTTCTCGAGCTCTTCGATGATGGTTTCAACGCTCGTTTCTGAAAGTAAATAAAGCTCGTCCGGGTTATAGTTTAACTTTAAACGATTTACCCTGTTTTTAAACTGCGATAAAGATTCTTCTGCCGTACAGTAAAGTGACGGCATCCGCTGTGACATTCTCGCCACTAGGTCAGATAGCAAAGTTGTCTTACCCGCCCCCGGATCGCCCGAAATTATATTAACAGAGCCAGTAGTCACCCCGCCGCTTAGTACGCGATCAAGCTCGCCGATTTCAGTTAGCTGCTTTTCAGCCTCTGATGTAGCAATATCATTGATTTTTTTAGAGCCACCACCAACACCACCAGCATAACCACCAACGCTTGCTCGTATTGATGCTTTTTTACTGTGCCCTGCTGAAGGTTTAAATTCCGCTAATGTGTTCCACGCACCGCAGCGACATTGACCCTGCCAACGTTGATAGTTCATGCCACATTCGGTACAAACAAATTCTACTTTTGCCGCTTTAGCCATTGATAACTTTACCTACTATTCTTTAAATTAAAAAAATTCTTACTATTAAGCGCTTATTTTGCCATTTCAGGCATTTACTTAGCAACAAACTCTTGCCTGCTTAAAAATCTAGCGTCACAATCAATAAATACACATGGTGTTTCTTTTTAGCTATAATTTAGGGCATACTTTTTGCTTTGTAATAGTTTAAAGTAACTTGCCAATAAAATGGCAAATAACACATACATAACAAGAGCTAAACAGTAGTAACTCAAATAATTGTACCTATATTAATAACATAGCGCGATTTAACGTTTATTGAACTTCTAATAAATGGACTTAACAGTATACCTATTTTTTCAATTAGACGGTGATGGTTTTATAAATGGCTGATGACATAATGCTCAAACACGAAGACCTCGTGAATGAGTTAAAAACATATTTAGGCAACGCTAAATTTGATCTAATTTTCAAATCAAAAACCGCAGGGTTAACTAAACCTGAGCAATTTTTAATGAAAATGGAAATGTCGCGTTTATCTCAGCCAGTGGCACGTTTTGTTGATCTTCGCGGATTAGTGACAGGCCAAGTAAAACCATATGAGCATAACGGCAAGCAACACTTTATGGATGACACAGCCATTGAAGTGTTTGAAAAAGCGCTTAAACAACATGGTGAATACACCTTAGCTGTTTACGAAGCCGTAATGAATACAGAAAATAACCACCGCGTATTACAAAAACAAGCAGCCGAAAAATCAGAGTTACAAGAGTTAGAAAATAACTTAAACACTGAAGTAATTAAGTTTGCCTCTTACGAGAGCCGCCGAGAAGAGCGGATGAATTACTCAATAAAAGTAACGATTGATTACAAAGATAAAAAGAACATTGCTGCTAGCACCTCAGATATATCTTTAAGCGGTTGTAAAGTTAAGCTTGCAACGCGCTACTCTATAAAAAAAGGCGAACTCATCGCAATGCGCTTAGTAGGCCTTGAGCAAGACTTTGAACTTGGCCTAAAAAACGGTATTCAATACGAAGTTGTTGCAGTAGAAAATATCTCTCGTGAATTTAATCACATACGCTTAAAGCGCACTTATATAGAAAACAACGATGCCTTTAATGACTTTTTAGAAAGTTTTATTCATGGTAATAAGCGTCGTTATAAAGTAAATCTAGATAATACGCTCGATGCTGTAGTATCAAAGGGGTATGAGCAGTACTACATTCCTCGCGTAACGTCTTTATATGTGTTTTTAAGTAAAAAAGATGAGCAATATTACCCAAGCCTTAGCCTTACCACTGAAAATAATATTTTTATTCAGCGCTACTTTACCGATGAAAGAAAAATACCGTGTTTGTACAATATACTTAATCATCAGCGTATTACACAATTACTAACTCAAATTACCGCAGTAAAAGAAGATTACCTCTATACATTTACACATATATCATCAGGTAAAATTTATTACTACTCAGCGACGCGTACAGAGTTAAATAACAACCCTAAATTACGTGATCTATTTTTAGGTTTTGGTAGCCAAAAAGAGAGCTGGCAGTGTTTTAAAATACAAATAATGCCAAGTCATCCAGATGATTCTTTTATACCGCTTTCACTACCTAATAGTGCCGGTGAAAATATAGAAAAATTAAATAAGCCACCTTCACCTCGTGTAAAAGGCCTTATAAAAGATGTTAAGTATATTGTTGTACTTACAAATATCGGCAATAAAGCTGAACAAGCAAATTATAAACAACTTACTTTTGATAAAGCATTAGTAAATCAGCTTAAGCACTTTGGCCACGCAAAACACAAAACACCACCCTACTTAGATATTGTGCCACTTGAATACGTAAATTTACGCTCGCATAAGCGCTATCTTTATAAAACACCTGTTAGTGTCACTATTAATGATGAGGTATTTAACGGCTATACACGTGACTTTTCGGTAATGGGTTTGCAGTTAGAGTGCGAACAACCTGTCACATTTAAAAAAGGCGATATAGTACTTTTAGCATTCCCTGAACTTCAAAAAATAACTAAAAAGCATAAGCTTAGTGAACTAAAGTACGAAGTAATGGCCATCAGTAAGTCATTTACTACTATTAACCTAAAAGCAAATCGTATTGCTGATTTACCCCATGCTGGCGTGACCTTTTTCACTCAGCTAATAGAAGGTAATAAAGACAAACTTAAAGTATCTGAAGAAGCACCTAAAGTAGAAGGCTTATCTACCGCACTTAGAAATATGGTAACAAAAAGCGTTTGCCAATTTCCGCTATATTTACACAAAGAAGCTGCACACTTTAAAACGGGTGCAATTGGATATGGGTTATACGCCAGCCCTATTCACGTAATTTTGCAAAACTTTGGTTTATTAAGTAACAAAACTGACTTTTCGAGCATTCTGACCGAAGAGCAAATTATTAATGTAATAACACCAAATATTAAAGATCGCAGCCGCCAAGATGCACCGCTTGCTTTTACACTTGCTATTAACTTCGATCCTCGAAAAGGCAGTATTGAAGAGGCTATTGTTAGCCAATGCGCTTTAGGTGAAGACTACTCAAGCTTTTATAAACAAATTAGTAAAGGTATTACATCGCAACTTATATTCGTAATGCGTTTGTATATATCGCGCACAGGTCGCCCCGATACTGATTATCTTTCTAATGAGCTAAAATACGTAAGTCAGTACGCAATGCACAAAGCTAAAGATTTAGAAGAAGCCTTATGGGCC
The DNA here is from genome assembly GCF_014077565.1 of Pseudoalteromonas sp. 5Ae-yellow. Taxonomy (NCBI): domain Bacteria; kingdom Pseudomonadati; phylum Pseudomonadota; class Gammaproteobacteria; order Alteromonadales; family Pseudoalteromonadaceae; genus Pseudoalteromonas; species Pseudoalteromonas sp. 5Ae-yellow. The sequence continues at coordinate 22,113 of NZ_JACGWD010000061.1, read as the reverse complement.
GTAGCTGGTGTAGGTGATGTAGTAGATATAACTGAAGAAGCGCTAAGCCATTTAGAACTAAAAAAAGAGCAAGTAGCACAAATGAGCCGCCGTAAGCTAATTTGGTTAAACCGCTTACGTTAAGCGGTTTAACTTAATTTATTTTAAAGTGTTGGTTGTTTTTCTAACGGAATAGCCAACATATACAACAATTGCAATAATGACCCATCACAAATAGCCGCTTGTGCTTGCTCAACCACTTTAGGCTTACCATGTACGGCCACACCTAGGCCTGCTTTTGCCATCATGACTAGATCATTTGCGCCATCTCCAATAGCTACAGTTTGTGCTTTTTTAAGCCCTAGCTTTTGCTGAAGCACCTCTAAAACGACCGCTTTTTGCTGCGCATCGACAATCGTACCCAGTACTTTACCTGTTAGCTTGTCGTCTTTAAATTCGAGCTCATTAGCGTGCACTTCATCTAAATTAATCAGCTCTTGTACACGCTCTGCAAAAGGCACAAAACCACCTGAGGCAATCGCCAAATACCACTTATGTTGCTTTAAAATTTGGCACAGTATTTTAATACCAGGCATCAATGGTAATGTACTTTTCAGCTCTTCAATTAAGCTTTTTTCAATACCTTCAAGCTTAGCTACACGCTGATATAAACTCTCACTAAAATCAAGTTTACCCGCCATTGCAAGTGCAGTTACAGAGGCAACTTCATCGTATACGTTCGCAAGGCGTGCTATTTCGTCTATGCACTCAATAGTTATTGCAGTTGAGTCCATATCCATAACCAATAAACCTGGCTCATATAAATTAGGCGGCGTATCAACTTGCACTAATTGACAATCAAGCGTGTTTGAAAATTCTTGTAGTACTAACGGGTTTATAGTTTTATCTGCATTTTGCGCGTAAAAACACAGTGCTGGTGCAAGCCCTAAATCAGGTTGGTATTGGCATATAGCGGTGACGTTTTGGTTATGTGTCGCTAAAAAGTCAACAATATTGGCAATGTGTTTTTCTGCAAAATCACCTGCAAATGCGATGCTAAATAACCCTAATGCTTTGTTTGGAATATAATCGAGAGGTGTAGATACACCACCACTATAGCTAAACCATTTATTTAGAGTTAAGTGTTGTAATGGTTGCTCAGCAGCTTGCTGTGCCATGTTGATTTGCGACATGGGATCTCCGTGTTTATTTTTATTTTCCTGATAATTGGCATATCATAACTGGTATTCTCAACACTAAATTCGCCATCAGGTGGGGTTTAAGGTTATAGTTAGTGTAGTTGTAACATCAAATCAAAATGCTGTCAGTAGCATAAACGGTGACTATGAAAAATAACCATATTAAAAACCCTATTACTGCTTCTCAAAGAAAACGACTTGTTCGCTTAATACTAGCGGCTGGTTGTTTTGTATTACTAAGCTGGGTAGGTGTTAATAGTAGTTTTCAGAGTCATCAGTTACTTTATGATAGTGCCGATAGCACGGCAAAAAGCCTCACTCAGTTTATGGCTTTAAATGTTAAAACACCGCTTATTGAAAAAAACAAACCACAGCTCAACGCCATTTGTAACGATATAAGTAAAGATGAATTTGTACTTTCTGCGACTATTTATGATCAACAGGGCATTTTAATTGCTAGTAGTGACAATTGGCAGTCACATCATATTTATGGACAACTCCCTGACTCTATACCGGGTATTAGTAAACTAAAAACACCTTTTATGGAACCCGTGATAAGCGATGATGACCGCCCTATAGGCTTTGTGTCTGTTACTTATTTAACTCGCGCCGCAATATCAGACAGCCATAATCATTTTCATGACTTAGGTCGGCAGGTACTATTAATGCTAGTGATTGCATGTATTTTTACGTGGCAGTTAGGGCGTGGATTAAAACGTTGGCAGGTAAATCGCTATATGCAAAAAACATCTGAACAAGAATCGTAAAGCTGCTTTGCAAGCGTCCCTCTTTCACTATGTGGCTTTAAATCACATAACGCGTTAAATACATCAGGTATATGCAGTGGCGTGTTAACTTCACCTTGATGACCGCTTAACGGCATTGAAGGTGAGTCGGTTTCAAGTACTAAGTGCTCTGGCTCAATAGCAGCAATAACAGCGCGTGTTTTAACTGCGCGATCATAGGTAATAACACCGCCTACGCCAAGTTTGAAGCCTTGTTTAATATAATATTGCGCTTGTTGAAGCGATCCTGAAAATGCATGGATCACTCCCCCATTTTTTGGCTTACACCGCTTAAACGATTGCGCAATTAAATCATGGCTTTGCCTATGATGCACAATGAGCGGTAAGTTAAGCTCATTAGAAAGCCCTATTTGCTGCTCAAATAAATAAGTTTGTTTAGGAAGGTTTTCAATACTTCGATCAAGCCCGCACTCACCAATAGCTACTAACTGATGCTTGTTTGCAGTCGCGAATTCAAATAATGCTTCTATGTGCGATTCTTTATGTTGCTCTAAAAAGTAAGGATGTAGCCCTGCGGCTATTTTTATACTTGGGTAAGTTGCTTTGAGTTTTATGAGAGTATGCGATTGAGCAAGCGTAATACCCGGCACAACAAACTGATTAACTCCCTTTGCTACACACACGTTTATGAGCGATTCACGATTCGAATCAAACTCGCTAAAGTCGAGGTGGCAATGAGAGTCAATAAATTGCACGGTTACTTACTCATCTATTTATTAAGGATTTAAGCGCGTAATTTGCCAGCTGTTATCTGCTTGGCGCTGATATATAAAGCGATCATGCAAACGATGCGCCCCACCTTGCCAAAACTCAATTTTAGTGGGTACTACACAATATCCGCCCCAAAAATCAGGCAATGGAATTTCACCTTTAGCAAACTTATTTTTCATGTTGGCGAAGGTTTCCATGAGTACTTTACGTGATGACACCGGACGACTTTGCGCTGACGCCCACGCAGCTAATTGGCTTTCTTTAGGTCGAGATAAAAAGTACTTTGCCACGGCAGATGTAGGTAATGGTTTAGCCTCGCCATACACAATAACTTGGCGTTCCATGTGGTGCCACGGAAAGTGCAAGGAAATTTTATTATTACCTTTAAGCTCTTGCGCTTTACGCGAACCTGTATTGGTAAAAAATACAAAACCGTTATCATCCAGATGCTTTAAAAGCACAATACGCTGTGAAGGTTGACCGGTTTCATCAACGGTTGCTACAACCATTGCAGTAGGATCGGGCAATTGACTTGCTACCGCATGCTCAAGCCACGTTTCAAACTGCTTAAACGGATCATCTTGCAAGTTATCTTCGCTTAACGCGTCTTGCAGGTATTCACGACGGATATCTTCGAGTTTCATAACAAGTCCTTTAAATAAAGCCTTAGAAAAGAGCTTAGAGTAGCGAGCTTAAAACAATAGATGTTGAGTAATAACAAACATTAAGATTCAGGTATATACGATAGCAATAAACGCAGATACTCAGGTGCATTCGATAGCAATAAGTATAGAGTCTCAGGTGAATCGTTGGGTTTCGTTTCACTCAACCCAACCTACAATGTAAAACATTACATCTGCAAGTGTAGAAGTGCTGACAAGACGGAGTGCTTTTTTATGCCAAGGAGCATACATTTAGTATGTGACTTAGGCTAAAAAAGCACGACAACGCAGTCAAAGCGAACTACACGCAGCAGACGGTTCACCTAAGAAGTTTAGCCTAAGACAAGGCGTCCAACCTGACTTATCCCTATGAGCATACGGTTTGTATGTGATTAGGGTAAGTCGGATTGGATAACGCAGTATTAGGTTAAAATACGACGGTGATTACATTTGCTCCATAACTTCAATGCCTAGCAAATCTAATCCCGTTTCTAGTGTTTTAGAAACCAAATTACACAGCACTAAACGGCTATCGCGCACGCTTGGCTCTACGCCTTCTTTAAGTACTGGACAGGCTTCGTAAAATGTCATGTATAAGCTTGCTAGCTCATATAAGTAACCACATAGTACGTGCGGTGTTGCTTCGCTGATCATTAAATCAAGTACTTCTTCAAGCTGTAGTAGCTTAAGTGCAAGTGCTTTTTCTTGAGGCTCAACAATTGCAACGTCTGAATTTAATGAAGCAGCATCAACGCCTGATTTGCGGAAAATACTGCGTACGCGTGTATAAGCATATTGTAAGTAAGGAGCGGTTGCGCCTTCAAAGCTTAGCATGCTGTCCCAGTTAAAAATGTAATCACTGGTACGGTGCTTAGAAAGGTCGGCGTATTTAACTGCGCCAATACCTACTTTACGTGCAATCTCACTGCGATCGCTATCACTTAAATCCGATTCACGTTCAGCTAGTTTTGCAGCTGCACGGTTAATTGATTCTTCTAATAAGTCAGCAAGTTTTACCGTGCCGCCGGTACGTGTTTTAAATGGTTTATTATCGGCGCCCATCATGGTGCCAAACGGGCAAAACTCGTAGCTTGTTTCGTCTCGTAATAAACCTGCTTTACGCGCTGTAAGCTCTACTTGAGTAAAGTGTAGATTTTGACGTGCATCAACAAAAATTAAGATACGATCAGCACCTAGTTTATTTGAGCGATAATCACATGCAGCTAAATCGGTTGTTGCATATAAAAAGCCACCGCCAGATTTTTGCACAATAAACGCAGATGGCTCGCCATCTTTGTTAGCCAGCTCATCTAAAAATACAACTTGTGCACCTTGCGACTCTACTGCAATGTTTTTATCTTTAAGCAGGCTAATTATATCTTTAAGCTCAGCGTTGTATGCGCTTTCAGCCATAATATCGGCTTGGGTAAGCGTTACATTTAAACGTTTGTATACTTCTTCAGAGTGCTTAACTGAGGTGGCTATAAATAGTTTCCAAAGTTTTTCACAGTGTGCGTCGCCGCCTTGTAGTTTAACAACGTAATTACGGGCTTTATCTGCAAAGCCTTCTTCGTCGTCAAAACGTTTTTTAGCGTCGCGGTAAAAGGTTTCTAAATCGGCAAGTGCTACAGTATCTAAGTCAACACCTTGGCTAATTTGATCCTCTAAATGCGCGATTAACATACCAAATTGCGTGCCCCAATCACCCATATGATTTTGGCGTACTACTGTGTCGCCTCTAAATTCCAGCGCACGTACAATTGAGTCACCAATAATGGTTGAACGTAAATGGCCTACGTGCATTTCTTTAGCAAGGTTTGGCGATGAGTAATCAACCACTACTTTTTGTGGGTTAGCGTGCTCGTTTACAGCAAGCTTTGCATCGCTATTAGCTGCTTTAACGCTTTGCGCTAAAAACTCAGGCTTTAAGTGAATATTAATAAAACCAGGACCCGCAATTTCAGTCTTTTGAGCAATATCGCTTACATCAAGGTTATCTATAATTTTTTGCGCAAGCTCACGTGGGTTGCTTTTCATTTTTTTAGCCGCGCCCATGGCTGCATTAATTTGGTAATCACCAAATTGTGGACGCGTGCTTTGTGTTACTGCTGGGTTTGTATCTTCAGGTAAGCCTGCACCAACCATAGCTGCAATGGCTTTTTCAATTAAAATAGTACGAATATTCATATTTTTTTACCTTTATAAACCCGCCAAAGCAGGTTTTCTTTTAATTCTTGTAAATGAGCTCTAGTTTTCGCGTGTATGGCTAAACGTTACTTCAGGGTAGCGCTCTACCGATAAGTTAAGGTTTACACGGCTCGGCGCAATGTAAGTTAAGTTATCACCGCCATCGAGTGCTAAATTGCTTTCGCACTTACGCTTAAAGTCTTCAAACTTTTTAACGTCATCACTGCTTACCCAACGCGCTGTATTTACGTTTACACCTTCGTAAATAGCATCTACGTTATATTCTGCTTTTAAACGTGCTACAACTACATCAAACTGAAGCACACCTACCGCGCCTACAATTAAATCATTATTAATGAGTGGTCTAAATACTTGCACAGCACCTTCTTCAGAAAGTTGCACTAAACCTTTTAATAATTGCTTTTGCTTAAGCGGATCGCGAAGGCGAATACGGCGGAATAATTCAGGCGCAAAGTTAGGAATACCACTAAATTTAAGTTTTTCGCCTTGCGTGAATGTATCACCAATTTGAATTGTACCGTGGTTATGCAAACCAATAATGTCGCCAGCGAAAGCATCTGCGGCACGTTCACGATCGCCCGCCATAAAGGTTACCGCATCAGAAATACTCACTTGCTTGCCAATTCGCACGTGATTCATTTTCATGCCTTGGCTGTACTTACCCGATACAATACGCATAAATGCAATACGGTCACGGTGTTTAGGGTCCATGTTGGCCTGAATTTTAAATACAAACCCGGTAAAGTTTTCTTCAGTTGCAACAATTAGTCTGTCTTCGGTTTCACGTGGTAATGGCGTTGGCGCCCACTTAGTTAAACCATCTAACACGTGATCAACACCAAAGTTACCAAGTGCGGTACCGTAATAAACTGGCGAAAGCTCACCGGCTAAAAACAAATCTAAATCAAATTCGTTTGATGCACCAATAACAAGCTCAAGCTCATCACGTAACTGCGCAGCTAAGTCTTCACCAATGGCAATATCTAACTCTGGATTATCAAGGCCTTTAATTGTGCGAACATCTTGAATTTTATGACCTTGGCCCGTTTTATATAAAACAGCTTCATCATTATGAATGTGATAAACACCTTTGAATTCTTTACCACAACCAATTGGCCAAGTAATGGGTGCACAGGCAATATTTAGCTCTGTTTCAACTTCGTCCAGCACTTCCATTGGGTCGCGAATATCACGGTCACATTTGTTCATAAACGTAACAATAGGTGTGGTACGCAGGCGTGTAACTTCCATTAGCTTACGGGTACGGTCTTCTACACCTTTAGCCGCATCAATAACCATTAAGCACGAATCTACTGCTGTTAATGTACGGTAAGTATCTTCCGAGAAATCTTCATGTCCTGGAGTATCAAGTAAATTAACAAGTGCGTTGTTATATGGAAACTGCATTACAGAGGTAGTAACAGATATACCACGCTCTTTTTCCATTTCCATCCAGTCAGACTTTGCATGCTGGTTAGAGCCACGGCCTTTTACAGTGCCGGCTCGTTGAATAGCTTGTCCGAATAACAATACTTTTTCGGTAATGGTTGTTTTACCAGCATCTGGGTGAGAGATGATAGCAAAGGTTCGTCGTTTATTAATTTCGCTAAGGAGATTTTGATCTGCCATTAAAAAAGTTCTTTTAGTTTGTATACGGATATTATCCACTTTAAGTATGCTGAGCTTTCAAGGCTTAAATAATACCAATTGCATTAAATTAGCGTTCTATTATAGCGATAATAAAATAGCGCAATAACAAGGCGAAATTATCACATAGAGTTATTCTCTATGAATAATTTTTAACGTAGTTAGTGAGTTATTTAATACGCTAGAACGATCTTGTTTTAATAAAATTGGTATAGAGCAACCTCGAAAGCTCAACACACCATCAGAAAAGCCCTAAATTGGCCCTTCACATGCGATCCGTTATGTTAATCGTAATTGGAGACTATTTTCGCTGATCTTGGCCTTATAAACAATCAATGGTTGGTTATTAGCTGATCTTTTTTATTAATATGGATTTTGGGAAGCCTAACTGCAAATGAGGTACAAAAAAATCAGTAATAAGCCAAATAAATAGAATCAGCACACAATACACCAAGCCTCTGCACACCATTAGAATTTTTAAGCCTTGCTTGAGAATATAACCTAGTGGCCCGGCTAACAGCCCTGCGTTAACCCACTGGTATTTATAACTAAGAGTAAATTAGAAAATTCAATTTAAAGTGATAGCATTTATCTTTAAAAAAATGACTTTAAAAGATGTAAATTTATGTAAACTTTTTTGAACGATAAAATAACGGTTATAAGCATGTAACTTATTAAATTAAAATAACTTAATAAAATAAAAAAACACCAATACAGAGCTAAATACCATGCAACTACTGATTGTAATTTAGCCACCAAGACCGCCACAAGCTTGTGTAATAAAGTCGTAACGCATATTATTGATAGATTGCATGGAGGATAAGTCGTTTGGTCATGAAAACCAGTAAGTTAAGTATTAGATTATTATGGTATATAACACCCCTTGTTATTCTACCGCTGCTATTTTTAGGTGGCTTTACGCTCACCAATGTAACTAATTCAACACAAAAACAAGCTGATTTAATAATGAGCCGTTTTGTTGAGCAACAACAGCAAAAAATATTTAATTATATCGACTCTTTTCACTCTACTGCAAAACTACTTTCAACCTCGCCAGTACTTAGTGATTTTTTAGCAAACGACATTCGTGCCAACGGTAATTACACCCGAAAACTTGGCGCGCTTATGGATGTATTTGCCAGTTACAGTGAGGCTTATCCCGATATAATTAGCATTAATCTAGTTTCAACAAGTGGGAAAAGCGATGCCTACTATTCTAACAACCTAACAACAGCGCCTAAAAGCTACCCGTTTTTTAATCAAGTATTGCAAAGTAATTTAAGTAAACAGCAATTTATGATTCAAAAGGATGATGGCACCACTAGTTTGTATTTTATTCAACGAATTTATAGTGTTGATTACTATTTAAAACGACCACAGCAGCTTGGTTTTATTGTAATACATATAGAACCTTCAATACTAAACTCTAGTATTTTAGAAGCGCCATATAACAACACGCTTAATTTAATGTTGACTAAAGACGGGAAAATTTTATTTAGCTCCGATTATAATATGCGTGGCCAATACATAAGCGAGTACGAACTTAATCAAGTGCACGACCTCGCTGATATCGGCATGCTTTCAACTATTGAACTCTCAAGCATAGACAAAATAGAGCGAATGATTTTTGCAGTGCAAATGCCCGGCGGATATTATTACGTATCAACCATTCCCAAAGGGGTGCTTTATCAATCAGGTAAAGCCATAAGTTTAATAACAGGCTTAATTGTTATTATTTCGGTGATCACCCTGCCAATATTAATTTTTGTAGTGGTCCGCAATTTATTACTTAACCCAATTGAGTTACTCGGGGCTGCGAGTCATCGTGTTGGTGATGGCGATTTGTCGGTGCACTTACCAGCTCATACAAATGATGAGGTAGGTGTTTTATTTAACGACTTTAACCACATGGTTAATCAAATAAGGCACTACCAACAACAGCTTGAAGAATACAAACACCACCTTGAAGATAAAGTGGAAAGTCGTACCCAAGCACTTGAAGCTATGAACAGCCAACTTGAGTTAGCTATTGGCCAAGCTGAGCAAGCTAATCAACTTAAGAGTCGTTTTTTAGCCAACATGAGTCACGAAATACGCACGCCGCTCACGGCCATTATGGGCTTTACAGAGCAGTTACTACATAACGATAAAGTAGCGAATGACAAACAACACCTAAGCACTATTTTACGTAATTCCAAACACTTACTAGAGTTAATAAATAACATACTCGATTTATCTAAAATTGAAGCTGAAAAGCTGGCTGTTGATTTGTCAGCGTTAAACGTAGTGCAGCTTGTGCACGACATTGAATCAATTATTCAACCACTGGCACAAGAAAAACAATTAACCCTTAATATCGACTATCAACTGCCGCTACCCCGCACCATTTATAGTGATGTGACCCGCTTAAAACAAATACTTATAAACATTGCTAATAACGCTGTTAAATTTACCGAAAATGGCAGCGTGTCTATTTGTGTGCATTATTTACAAGCAAGTCAAAAGCTAGAGTTTGTAATTAAAGATACTGGTATTGGTATGTCTGAGCATCAAATAGAACGTGTATTTAAGCCGTTTGAACAGGCCGATGCCACAACTACACGTCGTTTTGGTGGTACAGGTCTTGGGTTGTGTATTTCTAAAAACTTAGCACTGTTACTTGGTGGCGATGTAAACCTTGAAAGTGAAGTGGGTGTAGGTAGCCGAGTTACAATTAGGGTGGCATGTCAGCTATCTGATGATCAACCCATGCTTGAATTTTTAACGCAAGACAGCCAGTTAATACCAGAAAAAGACCCTCTCTTATCGTTTGCAACCAATAGCTTCGACGCCAATATATTAGTGGCTGAGGATAACCCAGATAACCAACTATTAATTAAATTATTACTGCAAACCTGGGGCCTTGAACCCGATATTGCCAGTAATGGCGCACAAGCTGTAGAAATGGCGCTCGTAAACGACTACCAACTTATTATTATGGATATGCAAATGCCTGTAATGGGCGGATTAGAAGCGACTAAAATGCTTCGTCATGCAGCGTATGATGGCCCTATCATTGCCCTTACTGCCAATGTAATGAACCATGATATAGGCACTTATCTAGAAGCTGGATGCGACAAAGCACTGGCTAAACCCATTGATAAAGATGCTCTGGAAAACGTACTCGTAAGCTACCTGCATCTTGAAAAAGATAATCAAAATAAATGGGATAGCCTATTAAAGAGCGAAAAGTTTCAGCAAATTGCCGATAATTACTTAGCTAACTTACCTACATATTTAGAAGAAGTTAAAGCTTTGCAGCATTGTGATGATTGGGAAGCATTAAGAGGTATAGCGCACAGTGTTAAAGGTAGTTCTGGATGCTTTAACTTTGATAAAATTTATCAAAGCGCTGCGGCACTTGAAGAGAACTTAAAAAGTAACAATAAAGTGCCAAGAGACGAGCTGGTAAATGATTTAATAACAGCCATTGAGCAAGCAATTAGCGACAAAGTAAGCTAAAAGTTAACTTACATAGCGGTGCAATTACTCTGTTTTTAGCAGCTCTGTATTTTAAATGCTAATTACCGACTTTAATTATGAAAAGTTTAAACCTAGCGCCATACCCATTAAAATAGCGTCTTCAAAGCCATTTTTAGCAGGGTTATCACTTGGGTAGTAGTTTTTACGCACTGACATCTCAGCAAAGCCTGCGCGCTCGTACAGTGCAATAGCACGCGTATTTGATTCGCGTACTTCTAAAAAGAGGTTTTCAGCATTTTGCTGCTCACCATATTCAATAAACTGAGCTAACAACTGCCTTGCAATTCCCTTCCCCTGGTGACTTGGTGTTACACAGATATCCATAAGTGTAAAATCAGGCCCTGCTTTTTCACCAATATAAAAACCAATCATGCTCGCCTCATTAAATGCGGCAACATTAAAATAGCGCCCGCCTATACATGAACCCATTGTATTTAAAGTCCACGGATGACTATGACACGCTGTTTCGATGGCCATTAATTGAGGTATTGCAGTTTCATCTACTGATTTAAAGTTTATCAAGGCGTTCACTCATTAAAGCCCATAAAGCACGCTTCTCAGAGGCGTTGAGCTGTGGGGTTGGCAATGTAAGCTTATTGTCGTTTAATTGCATCTCACTGCCCTGTACAACGCTATTTATAATAATAGGCTCTGCACTGAGTTTAATGTCTGCAAGTAGTTGCTCATTGAGCGTTAAAGGACTAGCTATCGTGCTTTGCGATAAAGTATTAGCTTGACCATTTGCTTGAGGACAATAATGTTGATTTAGTTCAAGATTTTCTATATCAAAAATAGCTGCGTAACGTGGATGCATAACAACTCAGTAGATTAGACATTTGAACAATATAAGAAGTAATAAAAACGATGTAAAGAAGAAATGGCAGGGGCGGAGAGATTCGAACTCCCAACCATCGGTTTTGGAGACCGCTGTTCTACCAATTGGAACTACGCCCCTGCAATGACGACGAATTATAGAGAAGTTTCGCCAAAGGTAAAGAGAAAAATCACTCTTTTAGTTTAACTGCTTTTTAAATAAACAAAACGACGAATTAGCATGCTAATCCGCCGTTTTTTAATCACTTAAAATTAGTTAATTAAAACTAAAATTAATTATTCCCATTCGATAGTTGCAGGTGGTTTACCTGAAATATCGTAAACAACACGAGAAATACCATCTATTTCATTGATGATACGGTTTGAAACCACACCTAAAAACTCATAAGGTAAATGTGACCAGCGCGCTGTCATAAAGTCGATTGTTTCCACACAACGAAGTGATACAACCCAATCGTACTTACGTGCATCACCCATAACCCCTACCGATTTAACAGGTAAGAATACAGTAAACGCTTGGCTTACTTTATGGTAAAGCTCAGCTTTGTGAAGCTCTTCGATGAAAATCGCATCAGCGCGGCGTAATAAATCACAGTATTCTTTTTTGATTTCGCCAAGTACACGCACACCTAAACCTGGTCCAGGGAAAGGATGACGGTAAAGCATGTCGTACGGTAAACCTAGCTCTAGGCCAATTTTACGTACTTCATCTTTGAATAATTCACGTAATGGCTCAACAAGGCCCATTTTCATGTCATCTGGTAATCCGCCCACATTGTGGTGAGATTTAATAACATGCGCTTTACCAGTTGCAGATGCCGCTGATTCAATTACATCAGGATAAATTGTACCTTGCGCTAACCATTTTGCATTTTTAAGCTTTTTGGCTTGCTCATCAAATACATTAATAAACGTGTGACCAATGGCTTTACGTTTATCTTCTGGGTCTGACTTACCCGCTAGATCATTTAAAAACTGCTCTTCAGCTTCAACTTTAACAATGTTTAAGCCAAATTTATTACCAAACATGTCCATTACTTGTTGGCCTTCGTTTAAACGAAGTAAACCATTATCAACAAATACACATGTTAGTCTTTCGCCAATTGCACGGTGAATAAGCATAGCCACAACCGATGAATCAACACCACCAGAGAGGCCTAAAATAACTTCGTCATCGCCTACAGTTTCTTTAATACGCTCGATAGCATCATCGATAATTTTTGCAGCAGTCCACAATTTTTCACAGCCACAAATATCAATAGCAAAACGCTCTAATAAGCGCTGACCTTGATGCGTGTGTGTTACTTCTGGGTGAAACTGTACACCGTAAAAACGTTTTTCTTCGTTAGACATTGCAGCATGTGGACAAGTAGATGTTTTAGCTGTTGTTGCAAAACCAGCTGGAATATCCATTACTTTGTCGCCATGGCTCATCCATACGTCGAGTATGCCGTTGCCGCCATCGGTAATGCTGTCTTCAATTGCATCAAATAATGCACAGCTGCCTACTTTTTCTACTTGTGCGTAACCAAACTCTTTTTTATCAGAGCTGTGTACACTTCCGCCAAGTTGAGCTGCCATTGTTTGCATACCGTAGCAAATACCTAGCACAGGCACGCCTGCATTAAATACATACTCAGGAGCGCGCGGGCTGTTTTCAAGTGTTGTTGATTCTGGACCACCAGAAAGAATAATACCTTGTGGGTTGAACTCGCGGATTTGCTCTTCAGTCACATCCCATGCCCAAAGTTCACAGTAAACACCAATTTCACGCACACGGCGGGCGATTAATTGAGTGTATTGTGAACCAAAGTCTAAAATGAGAATTCGTGAATCGTGAATATCTTTGCTCATGGAGTATCTCGTAAAGTCTGATGCTAAATGCCGCTTTGAATACCAATTTTATTAAACATTACTAATTCTTGCAGGCTAAATAACTCTCTAACCACGTTAAAAACTTCTTATTTAGAAGAAACTAAAAATCGAAATTTTTGCCTCGTTATTGAGCCATTTATCTGTCGCAATAATTGACCACTTTATTAATGCAATTGGTATTTATATAAACGACTAAAAAGAGGGCTTGCAAAGCAAGCCCAGTATATTAAATTAATTACGCTGCTTAACCTAAGCGGTAATTTGGTGCTTCTTTAGTGATTTGCACATCATGAACGTGCGACTCACCCATACCTGCTGAAGTAACACGTACAAATTGTGGTTTTGTATTTAGCTCTTCAATTGTTGCACAACCCGTTAAGCCCATAGCGCTTCGTAGGCCGCCCACTTGCTGATGAATAATCGTTGCAATAGGACCTTTGTAAGCTACGCGACCTTCTATACCTTCAGGTACTAACTTGTCTGCTTCGTTTGATTTTTGGAAGTAACGATCTGATGAACCTTCTTTTTGATCCATCGCGCCTAATGAGCCCATACCACGGTAAGATTTGTAATAACGGCCTTGGTATAATTCAACTTCACCTGGTGCTTCTTCAGTACCAGCAAGCAGTGAACCCACCATTACACACGATGCACCAGCAACAAGTGCTTTAACAATATCACCAGAAAAACGAATGCCACCATCAGCAATAACAGGAATGTCGCGACCTTTTAAGCCTTCAACAGCATCTGAAATAGCGGTAATTTGTGGAACGCCACAACCGGTAACAATACGTGTAGTACAGATAGAGCCTGGGCCGATACCTACTTTAACTGCGTCGGCACCCGCATCAGCAAGTGCAATCGCACCTTCAGCTGTTGCTATGTTGCCTGCAATAATTTGTAAGTCTGGGTACTCTTTACGTGTTTTAGTAACACGGTCAATAACACCTTGAGAGTGGCCATGCGATGTATCGATAAGTAAAACATCAATACCCGCTTCTACTAATGCAGCAATACGCTCATCAGTACCTGCACCAACACTTACAGCTGCACCTACACGTAAACGACCTTGGTCGTCTTTACATGCGTCAGGTTTGTCTTGGGCTTTTTGGTAATCTTTTACTGTGATCATGCCTTTAAGTTTAAATTCATCATCAACAACAAGGATTTTTTCAATGCGGTGTTCGTGCATTAAGCCTAAAATTTCTTCGCGTGCTGCGCCTTCTTTAACGGTAACAAGCTTTTCTTTTTTAGTCATAACGGTAGAAACAGGCTGTTCAAGCTTAGTTTCAAAACGCATATCACGACTAGTAACAATGCCTACAAGCACATTATTGCTATCGGTAACCGGAAAGCCTGAAAAACCTTTTTCGTGCGAAAGCTCAATTGCATCTGCAATTGTTAAATCGGCAGTAACCGTTACAGGGTATGAAACAATACCTGCTTCGTAGGTTTTAACTTTACGTACGTTTTTCGCTTGTTCTTCAATAGTCATGTTTTTATGAATAAAACCAAGACCACCTTCTTGCGCAAGGGCAATAGCTAAACGAGCTTCTGTAACAGTATCCATAGATGCTGAAATAAGCGGCAAGTTAAGTTTGATACCACGCGTTAAGCGAGTTGAAATATTTGCCGTGTGTGGCAAAACAGTAGAATGACCAGGTACTAAAAGTACGTCATCAAAGGTAAGAGCTTCTTTAGCGATTCTAAGCATTTTGGCAACTTCTCACATGTGGATCTAAGATAAGGAATTGCGGCCAAATTTTAACAGCGTTGTTGGCATGAGTAAATAATATTTCGCAAATATTTATGATAAAGTAGTGCAATAAATAGTTTTAGGTTGTTTTTTATGTTTTCGAAGCCTTCGCAGGCGGTTTACACCGTTTCACGCCTTAATAGAGAAATTCGCACAATCCTTGAGCAAGGTTTTGCATCTTTAGTGCTCACGGGCGAAATTTCTAACTTTATTACCCCTGCATCTGGACATTGGTACTTTTCGTTAAAAGACGATAAAGCACAAATTAAAGCCGCCATGTGGCGAGGCAATAATCGCAACCAAAGCTACCGCCCTGTAAATGGCGCACAAGTTACAGTAAAAGCGCGTGTATCGCTTTATGAACCTCGCGGTGACTACCAGCTTATTGTTGAGCATATGGAACCCGCAGGCGAAGGTCAGCTAAAACAAGAATTTGATGCGCTTAAAATGCGCTTAGCCGCCGAAGGATTATTTAGCTCTGCTCACAAGCAGCCATTACCGCAAAATATTAATCGTATTGGCGTTATTACCTCAGCAACCGGCGCTGCTATAAAAGATATTTTAACGGTACTCAAACGCCGCGCGCCGCAATTAGAAGTCATTATTTACCCTGCGATGGTGCAAGGCAAGGAAGCACACCTGCATTTAATTAAGCAAATAGAATTAGCCAATGCCCGTGATGAAGTAGACGTAATTATTTTGGGGCGCGGCGGCGGATCACTTGAAGATTTATGGTGCTTTAACCACGAACAACTTGCCCGTGCTATTTATCAAAGCGATTTACCGATTATAAGCGCCGTGGGTCATGAAGTTGACACTACTATTAGTGACTACGTGGCCGATATGCGTGCGGCTACTCCATCAGCCGCTGCTGAGTTGGTAAGCCCTAACACGCAAGAGCTACACAACAATGTTACGCAACTCATTAACCGTTTAAACAATGCCTTTAAACACGATATTGCTGATAAGCGCGCGCTTGCTACACATCTACAGCATCGCCTCAACCTATGCCACCCACGTAATCAGCTTAATCAAAAATCACAACGTTTGGATGAGCTAAGCATTGCACTGCAACAAGCTATGCAACATCGTTTATACCAGCAAGAACGCACACTTAATAACTTAACGCCGCGTTTAATGCGCCAATCGCCTGATAAAAAACTCGCTTCAGCAGGCCATCAACTTTCGCAATTACAAGCTAGGCTAAACCAAGCTATACAGCATCAGTTACAGCAGGCGAATAATAGCTTAGCACTGCAAGCAAGCAGGTTAGATTCGGTAAGTCCGCTTAATGTTTTAGCGCGCGGTTATAGCATCACTAAAACACAACAAGGCAAAGTGGTTAAATCTGTGGGTCAAATTAAAACAGGCGATGTTTTAATTACAGAGCTGGCGGATGGCGTAATAAAATCAACAGCGTCGTAAAACGTTCACTTAATTGCTGGTGTTACTTCTTTACTTTTTGGATGCAGAGCATAAGGTTTTTGCTGCTTTGCATTACTTTGCTATAACTTAGTTGGCTCTGAATCACTTGAAGCTAAATTAAAGTAGCCCCAAGTTAAACCAACACCAGCAATAAAGCCAATTCCTAGCACCAACAAGCTATTGTTGTTCATTTTAATTCCTTTTATTTTTACTTTTGCTTATAACATTGAGCTAGTGTGTGATTCATTTTCAGGTTCTGG
The DNA here is from genome assembly GCF_014077565.1 of Pseudoalteromonas sp. 5Ae-yellow. NCBI lineage: Bacteria > Pseudomonadati > Pseudomonadota > Gammaproteobacteria > Alteromonadales > Pseudoalteromonadaceae > Pseudoalteromonas > Pseudoalteromonas sp. 5Ae-yellow. Next base: position 5,229 of record NZ_JACGWD010000061.1, on the reverse strand, counting down.
ATTTGCTAAAAAATTTTGGTTCATACTTTGTGCTGGACACTCACAATCCGGTCGACCAATAATTTTAGCCGGTACGCCAACAGCCGTTGTATGCGGTGGTACATTACTAAGTACAACAGAGCCTGCACCAATTCGCGCTCCCTCACCTACTTCAATATTACCAAGCACCTTAGCGCCTGCACCAATTAATACACCCGCTCTAATTTTAGGATGACGATCACCCTGCTCGTTGCCTGTACCGCCAAGCGTTACAGATTGCAAAATTGATACGTTATCTTCAATTACTGCTGTTTCACCAATAACAATACCGGTTGCGTGGTCAAACATAATGCCTTTACCTACATTACATGCTGGGTGAATGTCGACCCCAAATACTTCAGATGTACGGCTTTGAATAAAACGCGCTAACTCTTTACGGTTTTGTTGCCATAAACAGTTAGCTAAGCGGTGCGCTTGAATAGCATGAAAACCCTTAAGATTTAATATAACCGTAAGGTAGGTTTCGGCAGCGGGATCCCTGTCTTTCACCGCCTTAATATCCTCTGCAACGAACGAGAGCATTCGGTCACACTTTACAAACGATTGATCAAACAACTCCCGAATAGTAAATGCAGATACCACCGCATCGGCCAATTTATTAGCAACAATAAAGCTTAATGCCGAACCTAAACAATCATGATTCAAAATGCATGAATACACATGACTCGCTAATAGTGGTTCTCGTTTTACTACATCGTTCGCTTCACCGCGAAGCTGTTGCCAAATTGCATGACGCATAATACTGCACTGCCTTAAGTTGATATAAAATAGCCTTTCACAAGTCTAACGGATTTAAAGCTTAAGGTGTTAACCCCTTAGTTATTTGTTCTAGTTATTAGGTATAACCGTTTATTAAGTTTCATTATTAGATAACCTGAACTGTGGATAATAAATCTATTTCAAGCAGCTATTTTCAGCGCTAACTGCGTTGAATTTACTTGTAATAGGCCAGCTATTGACGCGTAAATTCGCCTTGTTTTCACTGAAAATCTCTCAACCAGAGTTCAGGTTAAATAATAAAAAGCCCCAATACTTTAAGCATTGAGGCTTTTTTCTAACATTTAAAAACCGCTTAGATTATTGAAATACTTTATCGACTTTCATCACTTCAATATTTTTTGCAGGAATTGCTAATTTGTAATCAGCAATTACTTCATCCTCAGCAACTAGCTCAGCCGGTTTATTGGTATTGTAAACCATTGGTGAGGTTTGCTCAGACGCTAAACGTTTTTGCATATCAGCGCCGTCACCAGTAATAAACACATATTGAACATTGTCTGTTTGTAAGTTGTCTTTAATAACGCGGTTTACATCAGCAACGCTTAGCGTTTTAAGTTTGTTAGTTACGTAACTTACAAAGCTATCTGTATTGTAAAATTCGCTATCAAGTGCGTAACCTAATTGGCGGTTTTGACTTGCCACCATTTGCGGCACAAAGTTAATTAAAAAGTTACGCGTTGCTTCAAAGTCCTCTTCGCTCATACCATTTTTAATTAGCTTATCTAGCTCAAACAAGGCGGTACGTGTTGCAAAGTGCGCATCGTTATTAGAGCGAAGTGGGCGTAACCACACTTGAAATATTTGCTCAGAACGTCCTAGGTTTGCATCAGGTTTAGTTTGAAACATACCACGAGGAAAATATTCAATGTAGGCGTAATCGCCATAGTTCATGCCGCGAGTTTCACGAATGCGCTCATATAAAAAGCTGTTAGAACTACGGTGCTCACCAAAGTACGAACGCACAAGCCATAATGCAGTCCAGTCTTCACTGCTTCTAATCGTATCAATAGGGAAACCAAACGATACCGCTGTCGATTGCGCCGACTTTTCTACTATTGTTGCATGATGACCTTTGAGCGCTGGTGCATCAGGAATACTTAAACGGCTTTGCTCACCCTTTGGTAGCGTTGCAAAGTCGCTCATCATTTTAGCTTTAAGGTTTGCAGGCACAGCCCCAATTAAACCAACCGTGAGTTTAGATTGCGTAAGCTCGCTGTTATAAAACGCTTTAACATCATCCAGCGTCAACGCTTCTAAATCCGAAATATCACCATAGTTGTAGCTTTCGTAAGGGTGATTTTTGTAAAGCGCACTGTATAGCACTTCTTTGCCTAGCTCTTCATCGTTAGATGCTTTTAAGCCTGACTTAATGCCGTCGATCATTTCTTTTTTAAGGCGCTTAAAGTCGTCATCTCTAAAGCCTGGGTTTAGTAGTTGATCGCTCACAAGTGCATACCACTGCGGTGCATTATCTTTATGGATACGCCCTTGGAACGACAACATTTCTTTATCTATTTGATAACCAAAGCTACCCGCAAGCGGATAAAGTGCTTTTTGGATATCTTTATAGCTTGTCGCCTGCGAGCCACCTTGTGCAAGCATAGCCGCAGTGAGCGCAGCAACACCTTTTTTGCCTTGTGGGTCGGCAGCAGCACCGGTATTGAATAAAAAGTTAACATCAATTAATGGCGAGCTATTGGTTTTATCAAGTACTTTAAATACAGGCGCTGCAGGTGCTTGTTCAAGCTTTGCAGTAAGCGCGTTTAAATCAGTTTCTTGCTCAAACCCAAGCGCTTTATCAAGTGCCGACATAGTGACTGTTGTACGGGCGTTATCAGTAAAGTATTTATTAGCAACGGCTTTAATATCTTGCGCTGTAATGTTGTCTGCAGATTTGTAAAGCTGGTTTATAACCTCAGGATCGCGCTCAAAATGCATGTAACTCGCAAGTGTTGAAGCAATTGCTTGCGATGAGTCTAAACCATTAATAAAGCTGTATTTAAGATTTGATTTTAAATCACTGAGCTTTTGCTCATCAACCAATTCGGTGCGTGCTTTTGCATAAGTTCGGTTAATTGCATCGCGCGCAGTGGCTAAATCGTCTGCGTTTTCTACTTTAACAAATACGTGTAATAAACCCGGATCTTTAGTCTCTGGGTTATAGGTAAACATTTGGCTGGCAATTTGTTTGTCGACTACTAACTCTTGATATAAATCTGAATTACTAGAAAAATAAAGCTGTGAGGTTAAATCAAGTGCCGCTCTGTCTTTTTTAGCCGGCTCCCATGCAGCGCCTTTGTACGATACAAGTAACCAATGCCCTGGTAGCGCTTTATCTTGCTGGTGCAAATATTTTGGTGCTTGTTGAACAGGCTCTGCTTTAATGTCAGCAACATAGTTACCTTTTTTCCAGCTTCCCCAATGCTTTTTAACCATTGCCATTGTAGCTTGTGGGTCTACATCGCCCACAATAACAAGTGACACATACTCAGGCTTATAAAACTTAGCAAAAAATTCTTTCCCGTACGCCATTTGATCAGGCATGGCTTCTATGTCTTCAAAAAAGCCCATCGTGGTGTGTTTATACGTGTGCTTATCAAACGCTTCTTCGCGTACAGCGCTTAATAATTTACGAATTGGGCTCGCGTTGTTTTTTAAGTACTCACCTTTTACCGTTTGTGCTTCTGTTCTAAATTGCTCTTCGGTGTAGGTTAAGTTTTGAAAAATATCAGCTTCAAGCTCAAGTACTTTATCAAGGTGCTGCTTTGAAAAATTTAGATGATAGTTTGTGTAATCGTTTGTTGTATACGCGCGGTTATCTACACCTGAATTTTTTAAAATGTCTGAATATACGTCTTCTGGGTATTTTTGTGAGCCTTTGAACATCATGTGTTCAAAAAAGTGAGCAAAGCCTGTTTTGCCTTCTTCAACTTCGTTACGCGATCCAACCGATACCGGAATTTGCAGCGAGACTACATCAGGGTAATCAGTTTTAACAACCATGACACGTAAGCCGTTTTCTAGCTCTTCAATTAAATAGTCTTGCGAAAAAACACGGTCATCAGCTTTATTTACTTGTTCTTGTTGTGCTGTTGTTTGCGTGCTTTGGTTTTGTTGCATTGCGCAACCCGTTAACGCCAGCGATACCGCTAAGCTAGTTGCTAATAATTTAAATTTCATTGTTGTCCCTTTTTAAATTGAGCAAGTTTGTTGTCAGATTTAACTCTTTAATTATGCCCCAAAGCCAATAAATATAAGAGTCCCGAGGGGATTTATTATGTAAACAACTGTGTCAATTACACATTATGGGAACAATCACTATGAATAAATATCATGTTAGTTGAAAAACTTTCATTAAATAAATCTATCTAGACGTCTAAATGGCTGTTATATTAAATCCATCAGAACAAACTTAGCTGGAATGAGGATTATGGCTTTATCACTAAAAGAGAAGATAGTGGACACCAACCAAGGTGTTTACCTTATTGGTACTACCCCGCCTAAAATCGGCACCGATAAAGCGCAATTGAAAATCATTGCAGAAAAGCTATTAGGTCGCTTACACGAAATTGAATACGACGGCGTAATAATTTACGACATTCAAGACGAAAGCAGCCGAACTAATCAAGCCCGTCCATTTGCGTTTAAACAAACCGTTGATCCGCGTGAATACAGTCATTTACTACGTAATTTATCTGCACAAGATGTGATTACTTATAAAAGTGTGGCACAGCGTGGCGTAGGCGAATTTAAGGATTGGCTAAGTGAAACTAAAAACGACTATGATTTACAAAATGTTGTTTTAGTAGGTAGCCCATCATCGATAGGTGATATAAAGCTAAGCCTGCCAGATGCGTATAAAGCATTGGCTGAGCAATCAGATGATTTCTTTTTAGGTGGCGTTACTATTGCTGAACGCCATTCAAGTAAACGAAATGAGCACGAACGATTAATAGAAAAAACAGCACAAGGTTGTCAGTTTTTTATATCGCAAGCTGTTTACGACGCACAAGCCACTATAGAGCTAATTACTAGCTACGCACGTACGTGTAAAGCACAGGGTATTATACCTCAACGTATTATATTAACGTTTACCCCGTGCGGCGGCGAAAAAACCTTAGAGTTTATGCAATGGCTGGGTATCTCAGTGCCAGAGGCAACTAAATGGCGCATGCTTGATGCAGACAATACATTAAGCGAATCAGTCCGTATTTGCCGCGAAAATCTCGACTTAATACTTAAAAGCTGTGCGCATTTAGATGTACCGCTGGGCTTAAATATTGAAAGCTTAACAAACCGTAAAGAAGAAATAGATGCGTCTATTAATTTATATCGTTTATTAAAAGTAACAATGGAGCTTAACCTTGCGGAGAAACTGATAGCTTAATTGCGGGGTTCGGGGTTCGGGGT